>JANWWX010000030.1 GCA_025057195.1 Leptospiraceae bacterium
TTTGCCTCTGGATTGCAACATAGCAATAGGATTGGTGTGCTTCGTGGATTTTGCATTTTTAAACAACCAATGCTTGGGTACTTACCATCGGGTGGTTGTGCAAAAACGATTGCAGAGTTATACCGCACGGGGAAACTGGCCTGTGAATTGTAGAGCCGTCATTTTGTCCATCACCGTCTTCCTGGCCAGCTGTGGCAAAAAAGAGCTACCGCCGGCAAAGCAGCGGCAAGCACTGCCAGAAAATTTCGAGCAGAACGCACGCACCACGGTCTATCCAGGTGCCGAGTGGGATGAAATTGCCCCCGAAAAGGCAGGCATCAACCGCGAAAAGCTCAAAGTCTTGGAGCAATACCTTTTTCCCGAAAAGCTCGATGAGGTGGGGCGCACTGGGATCCGCACCGATGCGTTCCTTCTGGTGCGGGGTGGAAAAATTGTCTTCGAACGCTACGCGCGGCAATTCCACCGCAACCGTCGGCATCTGGTTTGGTCTGTCACCAAAAGCTTTGTCAACACCTTCATCGGCATGGCAGTCTTGGACGGGCGTTTGAAAATTGAAGATAGTGTATCGAAGTACTATCCTGCGCTTTCGGGTGGTGGGAAAGAGGCAATCACCATTGACCACATGCTGCGCCAGAGTTCCGGACTTTTCTGGTCCGAGGGCTATGAGAGCTCGCCGCTCAAATCGTCGGTGGTGGCGATGCTTTATACACGTGGGCGCAACAACATGGGCGCGTTTGCGGCCGCTGAGGATCTCATTTATCCGCCCGGCACGCATTGGTATTACTCAAGTGGCAATAGCAACTTGCTGATGGCAATGCTGCGCAATGTCTATCCCATCAAAGATGGCAAGGACGAACTGGAAGACCTCATGTTCAACCGGCTTTTCAAAGCAATCGGCATGCGCTATGTTACCTTCGAGCGCGACGGTGCGGGCATTCCGGTGGGATCATCCTATCTTTATATGACCGCCAGAGACTTGGCGCGCTTTGGCTATCTTTATCTCCACGACGGCGTGTGGCAGGGCAAGCGCCTCCTGCCAGAAAAATGGGTGCGCTACACCACGACGATGGCACCGGCCTATTACACCACCGAGCTCCATCCTGAAGACAAAAAGGACAATCCGGGTGCGCACTGGTATGTCAACCTCGGCATTCCAGAACGCAACCAAGAACCGCCGTGGCCAGATGCGCCCTCCGATACTTTTGCCGCGTTGGGCCACTGGGGACAGTCGCTTTTTGTCATCCCCTCGCTGGACATTGTTGCGGTGCGCTTTGGCGACGACCGCGATGGTAGCTTCAACAAAAACCGCTACCTTGGCCTCATCAAAAATAGCCTGGAGAAAGCACCATGATACGGAAGATTTTAAAACGCCTGCTGCAAGGTCTCGGAATTGTGTTGGTGGTATTGCTTCTTTATGTAGTTTTTAACTGGAAACACTTTGCTGCATTCCCCCGCATCATCTCGGCATTTTATAGCAAAGAATTTTGCTCGTGCTATTTTGTCACCGAAGGCAGCGAGGAGCAGTGCCACAACTTTGCCCGGCAATGGGTGCCGATCCAGGATTTCCGCCTCGACAAAGAAAAGCGCACAGTGACCGTGCGCGGTCTTTTTTTCACCACCACCGCATACTACACCGGTGAGCGCTACGGCTGCGTGCTTGAGCCGTGGCGTTAGCTTTTACTGGCAGGAAAATCCACATCGTCGGCGCAGGTGGGGTAGGCATGAGTGCGCTCGCCCTGCTGTCGCAACGGTTGGGTGCGGTGCTCACGGCCTCCGACCAGAATAATTCACCTTACCTGCAAAAGCTCGAACAGCAGGGCATCCCAACTTGGGTGGGGTCACAGCCGGAGCGCATTCCGCCAGACGCCGAGGTATTTTATTCTTCCGCCGTGCCTGCGCAGGACCCTGAGCGGCGATTTGCCGAAGACCGCGGGCAAAAGGTTTTACCCCGCCATGCGCTCTTGGCAGAAATCACCCACCATTATTTCACCATTGCGGTGGCGGGCTGCCATGGCAAGACGACCACGACGGCCTGGGTGGCAGAGCTTTTGCTGCGCGCGGGTTTGGATCCGACAGCACTTGTCGGCGGTACCGTGCGCCAGTGGCAGTCCAACTTCCGCGCCGGCAACGGGCAATTGGCTGGCCGCCCGCTTTTAGTGCTGGAGGCCGACGAGTCGGACAAAAGCTTCCTTGCGATTGCGGCCAGTGTGGCGCTCATCACCAATGTTGATCTCGACCACACCGATGTGCACAAAGATATCGAAAGCTTGAGGGCAGATTATCTCACTTTTGTAAACCAAACCCAAAAACGCGGTGGCTGGGTGCAGGTGTCAAAAGAATGCGATGCCGAATTGGTGGCCAAACTTAGTGCAGAAGAAAACGCCCTCTGGCAGGCGATAGGAATAGCACCAGAAAAGCAGGCACTGCGCCATGGCCACGAACTTTATCCCGTGGGCTTGCCGGGCCGGCACAACCTTTTTAATGCCTCGCTCGTGCTGCAGTTGGGATTAAAACTAAAAATCCCAAACGAAGTCCTCAAGGCCGTGTTGCGCGAATTTTCCGGTGTGGCGCGCCGGCTTGAGCCGATTGCTACTTTTCCGCAATGGCAGCTCACCGTGATCGATGACTACGCACACCACCCGCACGAATTGGCTGCCTCGCTGGCTACACTGGAGGAACAGTACGCGCATTTGTTGATTTTTTGGGAGCCACACCGATTGAGCCGGTTCCACCACTTTTATCGGGAATTTGATGCGGTGCTGCGGCCTTATGCCGAGAAGCATGCGGTGTTTGTGTTGCCAATTTTTGCCGCTGGTGACCGAGCAGAAGACTACCCGCATACGCAGGAAAGGTGGTCAAATTTCTTATGCCCTCCATATCTTCATGTGTCATCCACCGAGGATTTCCCCCGCACGCGGGAAAGATGGCAAAATAAGAAGATGGCTGCCGTTTTTTGTGGTGCCGGCAAAAGCAGCGAGTTTGCGCAGCAATACGCACGCTGGCTGTCCACATTTTCTGCCGAATCCGTTTACGCGATAGGGAACGCCTGAGCTCTTTCCCGGGTCTTCAGAGGGGATATGCAATTGCAAAAGATAGTGCTATGTTCCATTTTTGCGTGGCCGCTTTTTGCCGAAACACTACAGCTCCAAGACGCGTTGGCAAGGGCCCTGGCCCAAAACCGGGAGCTTTTAGCAGCACGCAAAAATGCCGAGGCGGCACGCTTCAACTACCGCGCAGCGTACGCCAACTTTTTCCCGCAGATCACGGCGGGGGTCAGCTATACGCAAGGCAACTCCGCAACTACCGCACAGCTGGCAGCGCTCACGGGAATCTATGAACTTTACTCCGCCTCGCTGGGTGTCAGCCAGAACCTGTTTTCCGGGCTTGCCGATTATTACCGCATCAAGCAGGCACGTGCCAGTGCTGAGCTTGCCGAAGCCAATTATGCGCAGACGGCAGCACGCGTGCGCTACGAGCTTTTGGCAGCGTGGGCGCAGTGGCAGTTTGCCTCCGCGCAGCAAAACCTGACCCGCGAGATCCGCAACCGGCGCCAGGAAAATGCGCGCATCATCCGGCTACGTTTCCAAAGTGGCAATGAAAATAAGGGTTCGCTGCTTTTGGCCGAATCGTATTTAGCGCAGGCCGAACGCGATTTCAGCCAATCGGTGCGGCAAAAACGCACTGCTGAGGCCGAATTGCGCCGTCTGCTCAACTTGCCAGCCGAAACCGAAATCATGCTGGAGGGAGAAATAACACTGCGCGAGCCGCCCGAAAATCCGGATTTGGCGACGCTTGCAGAAAAAACCCCAGAATACCGCCAAGCGCAGGCACAATTGCTCAACGCCGAGGCCACCGCCGATGCGGCCATTGCCCCGTTTTTTCCCACCCTCAATGCTTCGGGCAATGTCTTCCGCCAGGGGCCAACCTTTTTCCCACAATCCGACCGCTGGTCTGTGAGTGTCGGCATCAGCTACCCGCTTTTTAACGGTGGCCGAGACTATTATACCCTCAAGGCAAACCGCAGCAGCCAAGAGGCGGCAAAGAAAAATTGCGAGGCTGTACGATTAGCCCGGATTGCGCGCCTTGAGCAAGCGCTGCAAAACTGGCGCGATGCCTTTGAAATGGCCAAGGTGAGCCAGGCATTGCTGGAGGCAAGCCAGGTGCGGGCTGAAATTGCGCGCCGGAAATACAACAATGGCCTTTTGAGCTTCGACCAGTGGGACATCATTGAAAACGAATTGATCAACCGCCAGCGGGCGGCGCTCGAGGCGCGCTACAACCAAAAGCTGGCACAGGCCAGCTGGGAACAACTGACGGGCGAGGGGCTGTGAACCAAAAGCGGCATTTTATTCTTCAAAAGCTGCGGCGTTGGCTTTTGCCGGTGCTATTTTTGGTAGTGGCGATTTTGGCATTTTTTGTCCTCCGCTTGCGTTCTGAAAAATCTGTGCAAAATTATAAAGAAATCCTCCCAGAAAGCCGGCTTTTGCGCACGAGCGTCATTAGCACCGGGATGGTCGAACCACAAGGCCGGATCGAAATCAAGCCGCCAGTGCCTGGCAGACTCGAGAAAATCCTGGTGCGGGAAGGACAACGCGTGCGGCGTGGGCAGATTTTGGCGTGGATGAGTTCGACCGAGCGGGCGGCGTTGCTCGATGCGGCACGCGCCGAAGGCGAAGCCGAATACCGCCGTTTTGCAGAATACTACCGCCCGATTCCACTCAGCGCCCCGATCACTGGCAGCATCATCCTGCGCAACGCAGAACCCGGGCAGACTGTGGCAGCAAACGATGCGCTTTTGGTCATCGCCGACAGCCTGCAGGTGGTGGCCCGCGTCGATGAGACCGATATTGCGCGAGTCAAAGTGGGCATGCCAGCCGAAGTGGTGCTCGATGCCTATCCCAACGAAGTGATCCCGGCACGGGTGAGGGCCATTGCCTACGAATCCAAAACAGTCAATAACGTCACTACGTACGAAGTTGAAATAGCCTGTAACCGAGTGCCGGACTTCATGCGCAGCGGGATGACCGCCAACGTGGCGTTTATAGTGGAAGAAAAGAATGTGGAGCTTGCTCTACCAGTCGCCGCGATCCAGTACCGCAACGGGATGCCTTTTGTCTTGGTGAAAACACCGAATGCCAAGCCACGCGAGCAAGATGTCATTTTGGGGATTTCTGACGGTAGTTTCGTGGAAATCACTTCCGGCATCAGCGCTGGCGCCACTGTGCTCATCCCCACTCTCCCACAAGGTTCGGAGCAGGCGGCCAATCCGTTTTTTCCCATGCGCGGGCCGTCCAAAGGTAGCAGCAAAAAAATCCATTAATGCTTGAATTAGAAAACACCTGGCGCAGCTATCAATTGGGTGAACACACGGTGCATGCGCTACGCGGTGTGACACTAAAAATTGCTGCCGATGAATTTGTCGCAATCATGGGGCGTTCTGGTTCCGGCAAATCGACGCTGCTTTATCTTTTAGGACTGCTCGACCGTCCGACTGCCGGCAGTTACCGGATTTTGGGCAAAGAGGTTTCGCAGCTGGACGATAACACCCTTGCTGGCCTCCGCACAGCTTTTTTTGGTTTTATTTTCCAGCAGTTCCATCTTTTGCCGCGGCTCAATGCTTTGGAAAATGCTGCGATGCCGCTGCTTTATTCGGGGAAAAACGGCGATGCCCCGCTCCGCCTTTTGCGCGAGGTTGGCCTTTTTGATCGAATCGCGCACCGGCCGGGTGAACTCTCGGGAGGACAAAAACAGCGGGTGGCGATTGCGCGTGCACTCGTGAATGCACCGCGTGTCTTGCTTGCTGACGAGCCGACGGGGAGTTTGGATTCCATTTCCCAACAAGAAATCCTCGATCTATTGTCGATGCTCCACCGCAGCGGCACCGGCATCATTGTCGTGACACACGATGAGGAAGTGGCGAGTTGCGCCGACCGGATCATCCGGCTTCAGGACGGCGAAATTGTGTCAGACCGCAGGCGCAAAAAATATGCACGCGCTGTGCCGCCTGCTACTTTTCCGATAAAAATCTCCCAACGCCCAAAACTACACTTGTACTTAAAAGCACTTTTGGCCGAGGGTTGGCGGGCGATTGTGGCCAATAAGCTACGTAGCGCCCTTTCCATGTTGGGAATACTCATTGGGGTTGCCTCCGTCATTGCGATGCTCGCTTTGGGCCGTGGCGCGCAAAAATCGATCGAGGCGCAACTTTCAGGCTTAGGGGCCAACGTGCTCGTGGTGCGTGCCAGTGCTGTGCGCATCGGCGGCGTGGTGCAGGAATCAGGCCATGCCCGGCTTTTCCCTGACGATGTGCCCTGGCTCCGCCAGCGTGTGGCGGGTATCCGTGCGATCACAGGCAATGCCTTAGGCCGGGCGCAGGTCAGTTTCGGCAACAAAAACTGGAGCACTACTGTGCAAGGGACCGGCGTGGAATATGCCACAATCCGCAACGCCACACCATTTTTGGGCCGGATGTTTACTTTAGCCGAAGAACAGTCGCGTGCCCGAGTGGCGATTTTAGGGCTCACGGTGGTGCGCGAGCTTTATGGCGACCAAAATCCGATTGGCACGACCATCAAGATCAACAAAGTGAGTTTCCAGGTCATCGGGGTTATGCCAGCCAAGGGAGGCACTGGCTTCCGCGACCAGGACGACGTGGTGGTCGTCCCGCTGAACACAGCCCTTTTTCGCCTTTTCGGCCGCTATCATCTCGATTCGCTCGATGTGGAAGTGGCGCCGGGCTATGATGTCGATACCACTGGTGAAAATATCCGCAATGCACTTTTAACACGGCGCCGGTTACCACTGGCGCAGCAGGACGATGCCTACCAAGTGTTGAACCTTGCCGACATCCGCGCAGCGGTGAAGGCCACCTCATCCACAATGGCAATGCTTTTGGCCTCGATTGCCGCCGTATCGCTCCTTGTCGGGGGGATCGGCATCATGAACATCATGCTGGTCTCGGTGACCGAGCGCACGGCCGAAATTGGCTTGCGCAAGGCAGTGGGTGCACGCCGGCGCGACATTTTGCTGCAATTCTTGATCGAAACACTGGTCATTAGCACCACCGGTGGGATTTTGGGGATTGCGCTGGGAATTCTCATCGCATTGGCGATGTCTTCCTTGGCGGGTTGGGCTGTGATTGTGAGTGGATTTTCGCTTGTGCTTGCAGTCTCGTTTTCACTTGCTATCGGCCTCGTCTTTGGCCTATGGCCGGCGCGCAAGGCAGCAGCCCTTGATCCCATCGCTGCGCTGCGTCATGAATAACTAATAAAAAATCGACAGCCAAACCAACTCTAGCATGCCATCCTATGCTCTGGCGGGGTATCCTCGTTATTGCGGCAATGTTGTCGCTTTCAGGCTGCCTACGCACCACGGTGCTGCAATTTAGCACCGGCGGGGAGCTGAGCGAGAACGAAGCCGCATGGCTGCGCCGCTTTGAAGAACAGCACCCCACGATCCGCATCCGTCCAGTAAAGCTGCCCGCGTTCAGCATGAGCCAACACGACTCGTACGTCACCTACCTTTCAAGCGGCGGCGAAAGTGTCGATGTCTTTGCCATCGACGTCATCTGGTTGGCAGAATTTGCTGAATCGGGGTTTATCGCCGCTTTGGATCCCTATTTCACAAAAGAAGAAAGGGATATTTATTTGCCAAGCCTTTTGGAGGCAGGGATTTACCGCGGCCAACTTTATGGTATTCCCGGTGTTGCCGACATTGGCCTGCTTTACCGCAACCTACGCCTGCTCAGGGAGAAAAAGCTACCCAAAGAGCGCAGCGTGCGCATGGCAGAAATTTTGCGCGGTGGCGTGGGGCATTTTGTCTTCCAAGCAGCGTTTTCTGAAAGCCTGATGTGCAACCTGCTCGAATTCTTTGAAGCGGCAGTGGAGCTTTCATCCGATCTGCGCGAATCGCTGCGGCAAGAACGTACAGCTTGGCTTGAGGCATTGGCCCGCATGAAGCAGGCTGTGGCAGCCACCCGCAACACGGTGTTACGCATGGCCGAACCGGAAAGTGGCGAGCTTTTCTTACAAAAAAAGGCGATTTATTTGCGCAACTGGCCTTATTTTTTAGCATTACTCAGACAGAGAAACTGGCGCTATGGCGAAGACTTTGACGTTGTACCGCTGCCCGAACGCGCCACCATCGGCGGTTGGTACTTAGTGGCGAACGCTAGCTCTCCCTATAAAAAAGAGGCAGCGCAATTTATCCGCTTCATGGCAGGCGAGGAGGTCCAGCGCACCAACTTGACCCAGCACTATGAAAAAGGCAAAAGCCCGGGGCTGCCGAGTGTGCGTTCGCTATACCAGAGTGCCGAGCTGCGCGCCCGCTTCCCCGAACTCGAAGTCGCCGAAAGGGCACTCAAAAACGCGCGCGCCCGCTTCATTTCACCAAATTATTACGAACATAGCCGCATTGTGCTGCGCGAGGTCTATGCCTTTTTGCAAAACCGCCAGTCTGCTGAAAAGGCGTTGGCGCGCATCGAAAAACAACTGGCGGCAGCTGCAGGTATATGAAGTGGCGTGATTGGCTTTTAAGTTTAAAAATACGGCAGAAAATATTTTATCCTTCGCTTCTGGTGGCAATTTGCCTGATCTTGCTTTTCAGTGCTACTTTTGTTTATGTCACGCGCATCCTTTTTGAACGCGAGGCACGCAACAACTTGGCCACACTCGCCAATACGATGAGCATGCTGGTTTCGATCCAATCGCGTGCGCTCAGCGCTGAGGAACCGTCACCCGAAGCAGAAAAAAAGCTTATGGTATCTTTGCTAGAGCCGGCCAAGATGAAAAAGCAGTTCGTCTATCTTGCTTTATTCGATCGCTCAGCAAAACTCGTGGCAAAAGTGGTGACACCAGTAGTTGGTGAAGAAACCCCTGACCCAGAGGCCGAAAACCACGAGCGGCTACAGCGCATACTGCGTCGCCGCATCACGTTTGTCGAAAGCCAAAAAAACCGCATGGTGTTTGTGGCGCCTGTTTTCCTGTCGGGCGTTTTCCGCGGCGCGCTCATCGGCTCGGTTTCAACGGCGGAGCTTTCGCGCGAGCTCAACTTGGTTATTTGGCTCACACTTTTGGTTTCTCTTTTGATTTTGGCGGCTGCAGTGCTGGTGCTGCGCCGACTGGCCAATTCAATCGCTGAGCCAGTGGTTCTGCTGCGCGATGCCGCCGACGATCTGCGCGAACGCCGTTTTGACTCCGGCTTGGAAAAACTGCACCGGCGGCGCTGGGGCAAAGACGAGCTCGGCTTTCTCAAGGAAAGTTTCAGCGATATGGGACTCAATCTGAAGGCTGTATTGGCGCGTCTCGAGGATAAAATCGCACTCGTCAATGCCGACCTCAGGGCCGCCCACGAAGAGCTGCAAAAATCGCATGCGATCTTACAGCAAAAACAAAATTTGATCGAGCGCGAGCTGGCATTTGCCCGCGAAGTGCAAAGCAAACTCCTGCCGCAGCTGCCGCAGCTCCCCGGCTTTGATATGGCTGCGCGCATGCAGCCGGCTGCGTCAGTGGGTGGCGATTTTTATGCGCTACGCCGCGATCGTGAAAAAAATCTCACCATCATCATTGGGGATGTTTCAGGCCATGGCGTGCCCTCAGCGCTGATCATGGTGCTGATGCGGGAAGCATTCCTGCGCTATGCAGCCGCAGGCACCAGTTTGACCGAAATCCTTGAGCGGATGAACCGTGTGGCCCGTGCTGAGTTTTCACCCGAAATGTTCACCACCTGTTTCCTTGCTCGTTTTGAAAACGGCGGCAGGCTTCTGCGCTATGCTAATGCCGGGCATAATTTTCCGCTTTTAGTAAAAAAAGAGAAAACTTTTGAACTCGACACGAAAGGATTTGCGCTGGGTGTCAGCGACAGAGGCAATTACGAAGAAAAAACAATTCCCTTGGAACCAGGGGACATTTTAGTGCTTTATACCGATGGCCTGGCTGAGTTGCGTCCAACCAGCGGTGAGCAATTCGGCAGCGATCGGTTGCGCCAGCTCCTTGAGCAA
>JANWWX010000031.1 GCA_025057195.1 Leptospiraceae bacterium
CCGTTGCCAGAATCAGCAGAGGTTGAGGAAATTTTCCGTTTCGTGCAGAGCGGGGGGCTGCAATCCTCGCTGCGTTTTTAGTTTAGCCAAAAGCATTGTGAGTATCAACCACAAGCCAGGGATAAAAAACACATAAAGCAAAGTTAAAAATTATCCCACACCTCTTTTACTTGCGCTGTCTTACTTGCGCTGTCAAACCACAGCATCGCGGAGGATTGCGATAAAGCTTTCTGCTTTAAGGCTGGCCCCGCCGACAAGCACGCCGTCGATATCTGGCATTGCCATCAGCGCTGCAATGTTGTCAGGTTTGACCGAACCACCGTAGAGAATGCGCACCGTGTGCGCGACCGAGGGGCAAAGTGCCGATATTTTGCTCCGGATGGTACTGTGCATGCGCTGGGCATCTTCTGGTGTGGCATTTTTTCCCGTACCGATGGCCCAGACAGGTTCGTATGCAATTGTTATTTGCCGCCACTCGTTTTCATGGAGATGCTGCAATGCCGCCAAAAGCTGATTTAGGACTACCTCTTTAGCACGGCCAGCCTCGCGTTCGCTCAGGGTCTCCCCAACGCACAGCATCGGCTTTAGGTTTTGCTCCAGCACGCGGTCGATTTTCTTTTTTAAAAAATCATCTTTCTCGCCTAAAATGTGCCGGCGCTCCGAATGCCCGATTAAGACATACTGGGCACCGGCGTCGCGTAGTTGTGCGGCAGAAATTTCGCCAGTAAATGCGCCGTCTTTTTCCGCAGAGCAATTTTGTGCACCCAGTAGCACCTTGGTGCCGGAAACCGCTTCCTGCACCCGTGTGAATTGTAAAAAAGTGGGATAAAGTAACACCTCGCGGTCGCTATATTGCTCGGCGGCGGCAGCAACGGCTTTCGCCAGTTCCACCGCCTCGTGCAGTGTCAGGTGCATTTTCCAGTTACCGGCGATTAAAGGCATGCGCATACTTTTTCAAAACAACGAAGCGGCATCACTGGGCAACCAAAAATCTCTTTCCAAAAGCGTAGTGTTTATGGCAGAGATTTTCTGCCGGCACTGGCAGCGAGATGCTGGTTTTGCGTTTTTCGTTTATAATCCCTCTATAAATTAAATACCCAAAAAACGCAGAATTTTTTCATTTTTTCTGAAAAATTTTTTGCCGGGCTGTGGTTTGAAGGGCCTTTACATAGAACTCAGTATGCTGTGCGGCTTGTGTTTTTTAATTGCCTTTGCTTGGGTGGTTACGCTTTAAGGGCTTTTACATAGGACCTTAGCCTTACCGGACCCTATGTTTTTAGCCCGTTGCTAGTATCACCGTGGCAGTTACTCGGCCGCCGGGGCAGCCAACAGTTTATTTGTAGCTGCGCTGGCTTGGCTGCACGACTTCAAAGCGCAATTCTTCTTTATGGAGTTCATGCGGCTCATTGTCGCCTTTATATTCCCACGCCGCGACATAGCAAAAGTTGGCGTCGTCGCGCTTGGCCTCCCCATCTTCGGTTTGGTATTCTTCACGGAAATGGCCACCACACGACTCGTTGCGGTGCAGTGCGTCGCGCGCTATCAATTCGCCGAGTTCGATAAAATCCTTCACCCGCCCTGCCTTTTCGAGCGAATCATTGAGCGAATCGGCGCTGCCTGGAACGTTGACATCCTTCATGAAATCTTCTTTAAGCTGTTGGATTTCAGCAATCGCTTTTTTGAGGCCGGCTTCGTTGCGCGCCATGCCGACATATTCCCACATGATGTGGCCCAGCCGGCGGTGAAGGGAATCGACGGTCTTTTTGCCTTTTATGGACAAAAACTGGGAAATCTGTGCTTTTACACTCTCTTCTGCCTCGTCAAACTCTTTGCCTGCGGTGGACGGGCGATCGAAGCCCACGGTGGCCAGGTAGTCTCCGATTGTGGCTGGGACAATGAAATAGCCGTCCGCCAAGCCCTGCATCAGCGCAGAGGCTCCCAGCCGGTTGGCACCGTGGTCAGAAAAATTGGCTTCCCCCAGTACATAAAGTCCGGGGATTGTGGACATGAGGTTATAGTCCACCCATAGCCCACCCATCGTGTAGTGCACTGCGGGATAGATTTTCATGGGAGTTTTATAAGGATTTTCTCCGGTGATCTTTTCGTACATTTCAAAAAGGTTACCATAGCGCTCGGCAATGACTTTTTCGCCCAGCCTTTCGATCGCACTTTGGAAATCGAGGAAAACAGCACGGCCAGTGGCGTTGACCCCATAGCCCTGGTCGCAGCGTTCTTTGGCGGCACGCGAGGCCACGTCGCGCGGTACTAGGTTACCAAACGAGGGATAGCGGCGCTCAAGAAAGTAGTCGCGTTCGCTTTCAGGGACATCGGCGGCCGTTAGCTCACCGCGCCGGATTTTCTCCGCCACCGTTTTGTCTTTGGGCACCCACACCCTACCATCGTTGCGCAGCGACTCGCTCATCAAGGTCAGCTTGGATTGGTATTCTCCGCTCTGCGGGATACAGGTGGGGTGGATCTGCGTGAAGCAAGGGTTGGCGAAAAAGGCGCCGCGCTTGTGCGCACGCCAGATTGCAGTGGCGTTCGATAACATAGCATTCGTGGAGAGGAAATAGACGTTGCCATAGCCGCCGGTCGCCAGAACCACGGCATGCGCAGCGTGGCGTTTGATTTCACCCGTGACCAAGTTGCGCGTGATGATGCCTTTGGCATGGCCATTGACAACCACGAGATCGAGCATCTCATGGCGGTTGTACATTTTTACGGTGCCTTCGTGGATTTGGCGGTTGAGCGCGCTATAGGCACCCAAAAGCAACTGCTGCCCGGTCTGGCCTTTCGCATAAAAGGTACGCGAGACCTGTGCGCCCCCGAACGAACGGTTGTCGAGGCGGCCGCCATATTCGCGCGCAAACGGCACTCCCTGCGCAACGGCTTGGTCGATGATGTTGACCGAAAGTTCGGCTAAGCGATAGACATTGGCCTCGCGGGAACGGTAGTCTCCGCCTTTGATCGTGTCGTAAAATAAACGAAATACTGAATCGCCATCGTTGTGGTAGTTTTTGGCGGCATTGATGCCTCCTTGTGCGGCGATCGAATGCGCCCGGCGTGGGCTATCGTGGTAGGTGAAGCAGTGCACGTTATAGCCGAGCTCGCCCAACGAGGCAGCAGCCGAGGCACCGGCAAGTCCAGTGCCCACGACGATAATGTCGAGCTTGCGCTTGTTGGCTGGGTTGACAAGCTTCAGTTTTGCCTTGTAGTCGCGCCATTTGGTCTCGAGGTTTCCTGGAGGTACTTTGGAGTCGAGCTTCATGCTGACGCAGTCTATGACCACAATAAGCAGTAAATAAGAATCAGGTCAGTAGTTCAGCGATGTGGCGGGTAAAGGAAGTGAAGAGCTTTTCATCGGTGTGTTCGGCCACCGACTCACGCGCCTTGCGGCCCAGCTCTGCCAAAAAGCCCTTTTCGCCCAGGGCTAAATCCATGGTCTGCGCAAACGAAGCATAGTCGTGGGCGCGGAAAATTAGGCCATTTTCCCCGTGCCGGACATAGTCTTTTGGTCCGCCTTTATCAGAGACAACGACGCCGGTACCTGAGGCCATCGCCTCAAGCACGGTTTTGCCAAGTGTTTCGCTCGCCGATGGCAAAACATAGAGATCCGCGCTCGCGTAGATCTTTTGCAAGGTTGGGCCCCGCTGCACACCCAAAAATCGGATGTTTTTGTCAGCATATTTTTTTTCATAAAGTTCCTTTTCGGGTCCACCGCCGACGACGGCACAGACTGCATTGGCCGGTTTTTTCTCGGCAAAGTAGCGCAGCAAAAATTCGATGTCCTTGACTTTGGTGATCCGGCCAACAAAGATGACAATGATTTTTTCGGGATCGAGGCCAAAGTCAGTGAAGATAGAGCGGTTGGCATGGATTGGATTCCAGTAGCGGGCATTGACGCCGGCGGGATAGTAACGCAACTTGCTTTCCTGGTGGCCTTTGCGCAGCATCAGCTCGTAAAATTCGCGCGTGCGTACGAAGATGAGGTCTGCTTGTTTCTGGTATTGGCGAACAAAAAACAGCGCCGGGTTCTTGATGAAAGGTTTAATCAGGCGTGAACCCAGATCGTTCAGGTAGTAATCGACATCGGTGTGGTAGATGTCCACCCACGGCAGTGATAGGTATTTGGCCGCAGCCATGGCCAACATTCCCATCACGCCGGGGGTATTGGATACGATGAGATTGATTTTATTGGCACGGAAGAATTGCACCACGCGCAAAAAATCGGGCACATACATATTGGTGCCTTTATAAAAATTGCCGGTGGGAATCGGCAAGATCGGCTCAAAAACATGGAATGGTGGCAGCGGCTTTTTGTAGGCAGTCACCGGTTGCCAAAAATAGCCACGTTCTTGGGCCAAAGCATACATTTCTTCTGTATCCGTGATGACGCCAGAAACTTCATCAAAAATATCAGCCACCCAAGCGACTCGGAGCCGTTTTGCCAGCGGATCGTCCATGCAACATGGGAAAAATGGCTGTGCAAATGTCGATGAGTTTTTATTGTCTTGACCAGTTGTCAGCAAGCGACATAATTCCGCGTGTGGCTTGACTTACTGACCGAAGACAAGATCCACATAGCCACGCGCAGCCAACCGCAAGGTCTGGATCTCACCGACAAATGGACCCTGATCCGGAGCTTGTACCGTGCACTCTGCCAGCACGAGGGACTAAATCCCGCCGTCTGCGGCTGCATTGAGGAAGAGCTTTTCGCCCGGGAGCGGCAGATGAGCACTGGAATTGGTGAACAGATGGCCATCCCACACGCCGTGGTCGCACAAACTGACCGCTTTTTAACCCGCTGCGCGATCTTACCAGAAGGCATTGATTTTGACAGTATTGACAGTAGCCCCGCGTACATTGTGGTGCTTTTGATTGCCCCCAAAGCCTTGCTCCACGAACACCTCAAAATCATGGCGGAAATTGCGCGCATTTTCTATCCCCAAAAAACCCGCGAGAAAGTAATTGCGGCAAGAAATCCGGGCGAGGCATTGTCCATCCTTAGACAGGCGGCCGCACAACGATGAGTATATTCCAAGTGCTGCGCGGGGAGTGGGGACTCACTCGGGACGCTGAGTTCCGCCGCGACCCTTGGTATATTATTTCCGGCAATGCGGTGTTAGATAGTGGCTTTGGCAGCCCGCCAAAAGAATTTTTTCGCAAAACCTTACCACCAGGGGTGGTCGTACCGGGGTTTGTCAATGCGCACAGCCACATTGAGTTGTCATGCCTGCGGGGGAAAATACCACCTGGCACCTCGCTGGTCGGCATGGGAAGGTTGTTGCAGGCAGAGCGAGGTAAAATTAGCAGCCATGTCATACGCCAGGCGGCTGTAGCAGCCATCCGCGAGGCCAATGCCGAAGGGACTTTCTTTTTTTGTGATATTTGCAATAGCTCTGATTTCCTTTTGTTTTTACGGGATCAGCCTTTTTTCCGCGGCAACCGTTACTTAGAACTTTTGGGTTTTTCCTCACCGGCGGACCAAAAGCGGATTGAGGTGGCACGGGCGCTTTTAGATCGGGATGATACTTTTTACCCCACGGTACATTCGGTTTATGGTTCCTCCCCATTGCAGATGCGCTTTGTGCGCGAGAAAGCCAGGCACACCTCTGTATCCATCCACCTATTGGAAAGCCCTGAAGAAATCGAATTCCAGTATGGGCGTGGTCCCATTGTCGAATTTTTGCAGGAACTGGGGCAATACACCCGCCACAAAGAATTGTACGGCCAATCTGCTGTCGAATACCTCCATTCTTTAGGCATGCTTTCTTTCAAAAAGTTGCTCTTGGTGCACCTTTCTGCTGCCCGGTCTGAAGACATTGACCTCTTGTCTGAGTACGTGCCGCATGCCGCGTGGGTACTCTGCTACCGCTCCAATCGCTACCTCGGCATTGAGCGCAGCAACTGGGAGAGCCTACACCACGCGCCGTTGCGCATGCTCATTGGTACCGACTCGCTGGCTTCCAATAGTGATTTGTCTGTGCTCCGCGAACTGGAGGCTTTGCTGGCGCTTGATCGTTTCTCGCCGCGTGAGCTGTTGCGTGCGGCGACTTGGGATGCTTATGAATACCTCGAAATCAAGGACAATGCAATACCCTATTTCCTCTTCCCCGGAGCCGCCCCAGAGCTACCATCTCTGTGCCGTGTGCGCCGGGCGGTGCCGTTGAGCCATTTTTGTTGAAACTAAAACTGCAAACGCATGCCAAGGCAGCTGGTCTCAGCTGTTCCGCCAAGGAACAGTCTGGGCTCCCCCAAATCCATTTTGTGCGCAACATTTTCTTCTTGGGTCAGCAAATACTGGACATAAAAATAGATTGCGGAGATGGCCAGTAGTCCAGAACCCACCATCGCCGCGGTGGCGTAGCGATCGCGGGTTTGGAATTCCTGGCTTTTTTGCTGGAGAAAAGCACGATCCTCTGCAGAGTACTCTGTGGGTGTTTTGCCGCTCAGCCGCGCAAAAATTTCTTCTTGGGCTTGGTCACGCCAGACATAAAGTGCGATGCCCGTGCCGAGCAAAGCGGCTGAAGAAAACAGGGTCACACGGTACCAGGTTTTGTAAGAAAGTCCCCAAAATCCAGGTTGTTTTTCGGCGATAAAACCCTCTAAGCGATCCTCGATTGTGAAGTTTCCCCCTTCTTCAGGGAGTGTGATGACATGAAAACTTTCCCCAGCTTGCTTGTGCCACAGGTGCAGGCGGTAGTTACCAGCGGGCAGGTTTTCAAGCCTTTTGGGAGAAACACCCATGTAATCAGCATCCAGGTAGATGCGTGCACCAGGCGGAGTGGTGCGAATTTCGATGCTGCCACTACCCGTGATCTTTTCGAGCTGGTGCTTACGCACTATTTTTTCTCCCACCCGAATCCGGACATTTTCTGTGAGCGTACGGTGCCCGGCAAGTTTGACAGTGAGGGCATAATCCCCCGGCAAGAGGTAGGAGAATTCGAGCGGTGTTTTTCCTAAAAACTGTTCTCCCAAATAGACCGATGCCTGTGCTGGGCTACTTTCCACCCGTAGCGTGCCGTAGCGATCGCCGGTGAGCTTTGCCCGAATGGGGTTCATCAGGCGCATGACTGCACTGACGAGCTCCTGTTCATCCGATTCTACCTTCTGTTGGTAAAGGGTGTCCTGCCCTTGGCAAAGGAGTGCACCAAGTTGCAGGCGGTTGCGGTGGAGTGCCACTGCAACGAGCAGGCTATAGCGATCGTCCGGCAAATTGCTGCAGTGCTGTTCGGTAGGGATGCGGCGGGAACGCTCGATGCGTAGCGGCAAAATTTCTGGCGGCGGATTTTTGCTGAGCAATTCCTGTCTGGCATCAGGCGGAGGGGGGTCGGTAAATTGCTCTAAGCGGTATTCCAAGCTCAGTGGTTGGATGCGGCCGCGGGTCAAAACCTGCCGCTGCAGACTGAGTTCGTCGGCGATGAGGTTTTGCACCACACCGGCCAGGTATTGCCGGCTGTCATCGCCAACGACAAGCGGGCGCAGGATTTCCAAGACATATTCTTCTGGCCACTTGACGTAACCTTCTTGCGCGGCAATGGCGTTTGCCAAAAATACAAAGGCTATTGGCAGTGTGCACAATTGCTTCACGCCGCTGCAGTTAGCTTGCGCAAAGTTTGGACCATTGCCGCAAAGCCGTTGGCTCTGGAGGGGGATAGGTGTTTGGCCAAGCCGAGTTTTTCGAGCACACTGAGATTGCCTGCGGTGATTTCGTCTACAGTCAGCCCGGAAAAGAGGCGTACGAGCAGGGCAATCAAACCACGGGTGATGGCCGAATCGCTGTCGGCAGCAAAGAAAATGCGATCCCCCTCCCGGCGTGCCACCAGCCACACCTGCGACTGGCAGCCTTTGACTTTGTTTTGTTCTGTCTTGTATTCGGGAGGCAACGGCGGCAACTTTTCACCGAGCTCAATAAGATAGCGGTAGCGATCCTGCCAGTCGTCGAAAAGTTCAAATTCCGCCAGCAGCTCAGCCTCACGGCGCTCTAATTCAGACATCCGGTTTTGTCGCCATGGCTTTTGCCGAGAGCAGTTCGCGGAGCTGCCGGATCTTGGGGTTGTGGGGATCCACCTTGGCAGCCTGCTCCAGGATCATGCGTGCCCTATCGTAGTTCTTGCTGCGGTAATAAATATCTGCCAAGTTGATCAGATTTTTCACCATGCGGTGGTCGCGCAGGCGCAGGCGTTCGCCAAAATCGGCAGCCTTGGCATAGTTGTGCAAAACTTTGTTGCAGTAAGAAATAATATAAAGAAATTCTGAATCTCCGGGCCGGATGTGGATATAGTCCTCCGCCAGGTTGGCCGCCTTTTCAAACTGGCGATCCTTAAGATACGCGCGGACTAAATCCCGCATTACGTCTGGTTGGGCATTGTCTATGCGCAACGCTTCCTCCAAGTCGCCGATAGCAAGTTTTAAGTTACCATCCCGGGCTGCCGCGCGCGCCCGGTTCAATAGCTGCAGAACTTGCTGCGACAAAGAGGTATGGTCGTGCTGGACGTCCTCTTTATAGCCGATGCGCAGTAGCGAAAGATCGTCCGTCAGCTCGCCATATTGCTCGAGAGTTTCGCGGATTTTGGATAAATCCCCTCCTGCCTCCTCCACGATGCGCAAAAAGAGGGTTTCGTCCTCGTTGATGATGCGGGCTCCACTTTCGTCAGTGCCCAGCATCAGGTCATCACGGCCGTCAGAGCCGACGATGATCACATCCCGGGGCTGCATCTGGAAAGTTTGCACTTCGATCTGGCCACTGACCCCTTGGGTGCCCAACTTGCGCAGTGCGAGTTCTTTTTCTATAAAACTGGCCTTGCCATCGCGGTATAATACGGACCAAGGATGTTCGGCGTTGATGTAGTAGAGCAGTCCTGATTCGTCGTCAATTAGGCCCATGACCAGCGAAACCAGCATCGAGCCATCGAATACTTCAAACACACGGTGGAGTTCGATGAACGTGTATTTGAGCCACTGCTCAGGAAATACATCCTGGTCTTTGGGGGACAATTTAGTGCGGTCGATGATCGATTGGAACACTGAACCAAGCACAAGGATTCCCCCCGCTCCCTGCATCGATTTACCCATGGCGTCGGCATTGAGGAAAACTGTGTGCTGCTTGTTTTTCAGTTTAATAGTGTTAGTGATAACTGTATCTCCCCCAAGATCCCGGTGCCACTTGCGGAACTCAAATTTCTTTTTTTGCTCCAAGATCACATCGATGTTGAGGTGCTGGCTTTGGGCCTTGTTTGCCCCGAGCGGGGTGGTCAGCAAGCTCGTCAGGAAGTAATCCCCATCCTGCTGCAATTTCAGCGCATTGACCTCTTCAAATGCTTTTTGCAACTCGGCTGTGCGCTCCCGCACTTTTTCTTCCAGGGTCTCGGCATATTCTTGCAGTTTTTGTTTGGACTCCCGGATCGAGTTGACCATGCCGTTGAACGAGCGCGACAGATAACCGATCTCATCCTCGACATAGATGGGCAACGAGACATTGAGGTTACCGTTGTTGACCTGGTTGACTCCTGAAAGCAGGTTATTGAGGGGCGTGACCAGCGCGCGGCTGAAAAAGATGGGGAAGCCCACCAAGATGATCATGATGGCTGTCGCAAGCAAGA
>JANWWX010000032.1 GCA_025057195.1 Leptospiraceae bacterium
GCCGGCGCCGGCAAAGAAATGCTAGTTTTCCGTTTTTCGTCCATAGTCCCTCTATATATTAAATACCAGAAAATTGCAGATTTTTTTCACTTTTTTTGAAAAATTTTATATCCAACCCTTGCTTGGGTGGTTACACCATACCACATTTTGCTTTCTGCGGCTTCTCCATTCTTTCTTTTGGCAGCATGCGGGACCATTTGACTTTTCTGCCGGAAAAATCCCCGCCACGCGGCATCTTTTTACAGATCATTTTTGAAATCCTTTATGCCATAAAATTCATCCTTCTTTATATACCCGGGCTACTTTTGCGTCCTGGCGATATCACCACTGGGGAAAAACGGCCGGTGGTCCTGGTCTCGGGATTTTTTGGCTCACCGCTGACCTGGCTCAAATGCCGCGCGGCATTGGCACAGCTGGGCCACCCAGTCTATGTGGTGCGGCTGGGATTCCAGTGTGGCAATTTGCGCCGTTATAGCGAAAAGCTGCAGCGCTTCCTCGAGGATAATAACCTCAGCGACTGCTACCTGGTCTGCCACTCGATGGGGGGGCTTGTCGCCGCCAACATGGGCTACCGCGGCCGCGACCGCACCCGCAAAATCTTCACGCTAGGAACTCCTTTCCGCGGGCATCCTTTGAGCATTCTCTTTTTCTTTACCTGGGCGGGCTGGCAGATGTACCCACTTTCGCGCTTCATGCGTGAGGTGCGCGACAAGTACCGTACCTTGACGAACATCCAGGCGGTGTTTGCTAGCATCGATGAAGTCCTCTTCTTGGACTACCTCAACATTCCGGGCCGCTACGACGACGTACGGCTACCCCAGATCGGGCATTGCAATCTCTTCATGGGACCTGCCGGGATTGAGTGCATCACCGAGCTGATTAGTGCCGAAGAGGCAAAGGATCCCAAACACCCCAGCAAAGAGAAAGCTGAAAAGAGGAAAAAAGAATCCCACGCGAAAAGTCCCCGTACCCAAAAATCGCACAAAAGGCAAAATGGCCGAGCAAAACGGCGTTAGCTTTTTCGCAATGCCCCAATCTGCTTTAGGTAGTCGTTGATCGCACGCCAGTAAAGGTCGTGCTCAACGGCCAGGATCCTCCGGCTGAGTGTTTCCTCGGTATCGGTGGCCATGACGGGCACAGCACGCTGCGCTAGGATCTTTCCAGTATCGACCCCTGCATCGACCAGGTGTACCGTGCAACCGGAGATTTTGACTCCATAGTCGAGTGCCTGCTTTTGCGCGTGCAGCCCCGGGAATGCGGGCAAAAGTGAGGGATGGATATTCACGATGCGGTTAGGGAATGCCTCCAGCATCGGCCGCGACAGGATGCGCAAGTAACCGGCGCAAACCACCAAGTCGGGATTTTCCTGTTTGAGGCGTTCAGCGAGGCGGTGGTCGAATTCTTCACGGCTTTCGCCTTTGTTTTTGGCAAAGAGGATTGCGGGCACGCCAAAGGCTTTGGCAATTTCAAGCCCTTTGGCTGGGCGGTCAGAGACGACCAGCGTGCAGCGCGCCAGGAGTTTGCGCTCACGGCTTTTTTGTAAAAGCACACGCATGTTACTGCCACGGCCGGAAATAAGGATTACAATCCGCGGCAGTGTTATGTCGGGCTGCCACAGCCGGCTGAGCCTGGCCAGGAACGTCATAGAATGACCTTCAGCTTTTCGCCTTCAAGTTGCTGTGCTGCCCGGATGAACTGCTCGCTCACGCGCATCGGTTTATTGGTTTGCAGGTCCATGGCCACCTGCGTGGATTTGCCACGCGCCAAGAGCGCTTTGGTGGTTTTGTTGAAAACACCATATTCGGCATCGAGGAAAATTTTGCGGATGGCAGTGTAGCGGATGCCGATGACTAGCGTGTCGTGCAGCCGGCCCTGGCCACGAAAATCAATGCTGGTGCTGGCCAGCACAGTGGAGAAACCCTCAAAAATTTCGTGTTTGGTTTTGGCGACACCGGCAATTTCGGCCAGCCGGAAATAATAGGCAATGCGTGCCTCTTCAAAATAATTGAGATAGACACTGTTGTTGACGTGGTTATAGGCGTCGAGGTCACGCCAGCGAACAACCGTTTCCGTGGTGACGGTAAACCGCTCCCAGCCGGCATCAGCCATAAGATACCCCTAACTCCGCAGCAAAATACTCCAAGGTGCGCCTCAGCCCCTCTTCGAGCATAACCTGGGGTTGCCAGCCCAAAAGCGATTTTGCCCGGCTGATGTCGGGTCTGCGCATTTTGGGATCGTCTGCGGGCAAAGGGTGGTATTCGATGGCAAGCGTGCGGCCGAGGATTTTTTCGAGCAGTTTGACCAGTTCGAGGATGGTAAATTCCCCGGGGTTGCCAAGGTTGACTGGCCCATCGTAGAGCTCGCGGGGGAGTTGTGCCAAAAGCAGGATGCCTTCGACCAAGTCGGAAACATAGCAAAAAGAGCGTGTCTGCTGGCCACTGCCATAAACGGGCAGTGGCTTCTGCGTGAGTGCTGCAACACAAAAATTGGAAATAACCCGCCCATCGTCGGGATGCATGAATTCGCCATAGGTGTTGAAGATGCGGAAGATGCGCACGTCGAGGTTTTTGTGGCGACGGTAGTCAGCACAGAGGGTTTCCGCTGCACGCTTGCCCTCGTCATAACAGCTACGCACGCCGATTGGATTGACGTTGCCCCAGTAGCTTTCCGGCTGCGGGTGCACCTGTGGGTCGCCGTAAATTTCTGAGGTGGACGCATGGAGCAGCATTGCGCCGCAGGACTCTGCCAAAAATAGCAGGTTGCGCACACCCAGGACGGAGGTTTCCCAAGTGTAGATGGGGTCCTTTTGGTAGTGGGGCGGCGAGGCTGGGCAGGCCAGGTTAAAAATAACATCCGGTTTTCCGTGTTTTAGGGTTTCAAGACTTGCCGCTTTGCTGTCACGGATGTCGATATTATCAAAAAACACGGCATCGCCCAGGCCCTCAAGGTTCTTTTTGCGCCCAGTGTGCAGGTTATCCCAAACAGTGACCCGAAAGCCGCGTGCGATGAGCGCCCGGACCAGGTGTGCACCAATGAATCCGGCACCACCCGTGACCAGGGCATGCTTTTGTGCCATGCGGACAAACCGACAGTCGAGACAGGCATTCAATAAATTGTGTATGCCATGACTGCTGGAAAAAGTGCGGCCATCATGACCACAGACGACCTGCGCATTGAGATGCTCAAGCCGCTCATCCCACCAGCGGTTTTGATCGAGGAGATCCCTCTCAACTACGCTGGGCAAACCTTTGTCAGTGCGGCGCGCGAGCAGGTCAACCGCATCATCATGGGCGAAGACGATCGGCTTTTGGTAGTCGTGGGGCCATGTTCAATCCATGATCCCAAAGCGGCATTAGAATATGCGGGAAAACTGCTACCGCTGCGCAGCGAGCTGGCGAAAGAACTGGCCATCGTCATGCGGGTCTATTTTGAAAAGCCGCGCACGCGTTCGGGCTGGAAGGGGCTTATCAATGATCCTTATATTGACAATTCGTTTAAGATCAACGACGGACTGCGCATTGCCCGCCGCCTACTGATCGATCTGACTGCAATGGGCATGCCCGTTGGCTGCGAATTCCTCGACGTCATCACACCGCAGTTCATTGCCGACTGCGTCAGTTGGGGTGCGATCGGGGCGCGCACGACTGAAAGCCAGGTGCACCGTGAAATGGCGTCAGGGCTTTCGATGGCAGTCGGCTTTAAAAATGGCACGGACGGCAATGTCAAAATTGCGATCGACGCCATCCACGCGGCGCGTTCCCCACACCGCTTTTTATCGATCACCAAGCAGGGTGTGGCGGCAATTGTGCACACCAAGGGTAACCCATTCTGCCACTTGATTTTGCGCGGTGCCAACAGTGGACCCAATTATAGCAGCGAGCATGTCAAAAAGTATGCGCGCGATCTGGCTGAAGCCGGACTGCGGCCAGGACTGATCATCGACTGCAGCCACGGCAACTCGCAGAAAGACCACACCCGACAGCCGATTGTCGCGCGCGATGTGGCGGCACAAATTGCCGCAGGCGAACCGGCGATCATGGGCGTGATGCTCGAAAGCCACCTTAAGGCCGGTAACCAGAAAGAAGCACCCCTGGCCCAGCTGGAATATGGCAAATCGATCACCGATGCTTGCATGGCCTTTGAGGATACTGCAGAAGTTCTTTATGAATTGGCCGAAGCAGTCCGCAAACGGCGTAACCGAGGCTGAAAAAATATTGGCACGCCATAGGGAGATACCCAAGCCACCTGTTTTGCGGCAGATTTGCCATAAAATTTTTCATGAGGGGCAAAACATTTTTTCTATGGGTGGCTATGGGTGGCGTTCGTTGTTTTTTGCAAAGCCAGATTTCAGGCACCTATTTAAAAACACTTCAAAAACACTGTAACATATGTCTTCGGGGTGTAGAATTGACATAACACAAAAGCTTGATGGCTTAGATGCATGACTACAAATTCTCCCCAGTTTAATATCGAAAAATTTCTCATCCTGAGGCCTTTACTCCAAAAAATTTCGTCGGGGAATTTTTTCATTGCCGTTGGTGCTTGGTATTTGCGCACAATTGCAAGCCTTTCTGTCGTGGGCCTCATTTACTTTTCGTGGAATTTATGGCGCCTGCCAGAGAGATTTTCCTTTGAGATTTTTGTTAGCTTTTTCATTGTGCAAATAGCCTTAATAGCGATCACCTATTTCGGTGTGAATGTTTTATGGGTGCGCGCAGAGGATATTCTAAAACAGCCTACAGAGACAGATTATACAGCAACACATGTGGTGGCGGTTTTGATCAAAGCGACTGGTGAGGTAGCTGCAGTGACATACCTCACATTGGGTGTAGCCTCAGCGATTTTCATTTGGATGATGGGAACCAATTTACCATTGATGGAGGCCATAGGTCTTCCTGCGCGTTCAGGCTTCGTCGGTGGTTTATTGGCGATCCTTATCGGCTTCATTATTGCAGCAGTGGCCTTATTTTTTTCTTATGTTACAGCCGAACTTTTCGTCGCCATAGTCGATATTGCGCGGAATACCAAAAAGCGCTGAAAACACAAAAAGCCCCTGGTGTTTTAGAAACCACAGGGGCTAAAGTAGCACCACCTATTAAAAAACTAAAGGGTTTGTGGCACAGCCAGCCATTACTCAAAAATTTCGCTGCAAAGTCCGACGCAGGCCACTTCATCCAGTGCTGCCACCAGCGATTCTGAATCGTTGCGCGCAAACCAGCCTGTGCTGAGCAGTGCCACGGTGAGCATCGCAAGGCAGGCCAACACGATCTGGCGCCGCTGCATTTGCCGCTTCCGTGCCGCCATAACCCTTGCGGCAATGGCATGGTCCCATTGTTCACTCTCCAGGCGCAGGCTGCATTCTTGTGCCAAGTCTTTTCGTGCCATCGGCGCGTTGGCTTTTTTCATGCCAGTAGTCTCCTGAGTTGTGCTAAGCCGCGCGACAAGCGGGATTTTACAGTACCAGGGCGTAAACGCAGCTTTTTGACGATTTCGCGTGGCGCCAATCCGGCCAGGCTCAGCCGCACGACCATCGCATAATGTTCGGGTAGCTGCTTGAGGGCACTTTCCAACTCTCCGCGCAAGAAATCTAAGTTGTTATCATGGTGCCTATGATGCTTTTGCCGGTCCAGGATTTTTTCAGCCTTTTTTTCTTCCTGCGCACAGCGGCGGTTCATCCGCAGTGCCTCGTTGCGCGAGATGGTGTAGAGATAGGAATTCAATTTACTGCGATCGCGCAATTTTCCGAATACCAAGGCCCGGTACGCGCGGAGATAGACTTCCTGCACCACATCATCAATGGTGGAAGCATAGCGGGGGTTTAAATGGCGCCGTATAGCAGCCAAAACCGGGCGTTTGGTTTCCGCCACAATCTGTGCAAAATCCATAAGTCAGTGTTTCGCGCTATGCATCTTTTTCCAGTGGTTGAGTATCAACTCTGCGGCCTTGGCTCTTTGCTGCGGTGTCAAGATTTTGTGCAGTTCCAGCGCCTTTTCGATGAAAAAATCCTCCATGGCCACGCGCCTGGCCTGATGGCGCCGCCGTAACTCTTTGAGCTTTGCTTGGTCAATCGTTTCCTGGCGGACAAGTTCCGCCAAGGCATTGATATCCTCTTCCTGTCGCGGTTTTTCCTCCCGATGCCGTGCAATGAACTCTGCCTTAATCTTGTGCAAAGTCTCTTTTTGTGTGTCGTTGAGTTCGAGCTCTTTGCTCAACCGCTTAGCCAGCCAATCCATGCGTTCCTCGGGCGACTTTCGCCCCCATGGCCGGCAAGAAAGACCCAACAAAAGCAGCGTGGCCACGAGATAGAGTGCTATGTTTCTCATTTTTCCTCCTGTTATAAAATTGCAGACCCCACAAAATGCGCTGGGGTTCCTGCGCTATCGCAAGCAGATTGTATAGCAAAACCCTTGGCGCGGTATGTGCGTAACCGAGTTTCCCCCATGGATTACAAGACGGCCGGTGTCGACACCTCCTACGCGCAAAAACTGATCCACGACCTCAAGGATTGCATCACGCAAACGCATCTTGTTCCCGGTGTCGGCAGCGTCACGAGCCAATACGGTGGCTTTGCCGGCAGGTTTGCGTTGGAGGAGGGCAGTGGCTTTGACCTCGTTGCCACCACGGACGGTGTCGGCACCAAGATAGAACTGCTGCGCCGCTTTGGCTATCTTGAGGGTGTTGGCCAAGACCTGGTGGCAATGTGCGCCAACGATCTCTATTGCGCAGGTGCGACTCCCGCATTTTTTCTCGACTACATTGCCTGCGGCAAGCTGCACGAGCGCTGGTATAACACTGTGATCCGCTCGATCGCCGATGCCTGCCGCAAAGTTCCGATGGCGCTTTTGGGCGGAGAGACCGCCGAGCATCCGGGTGTCATGGCGGAAGAAGAATTCGACCTGGCTGGCTTTGCTGTGGGGGTGGTGCCGCGCACGCAAAGGATGCCACAAATAGAAAAACAGCGTCCGGGAGATCTGGTAATTGGACTGCCAGCAAGCGGCCTCCATGCCAATGGCTTTTCGCTGGTGCGGCGGATCTTTGCGGAATTGGAAAATAATAGCCCAGAAGAATTCCAAGCCATGACCCGCAAGCAAGATTTTTATGCCACCTGGCTGGCCCCAACCCGCATTTACCATGAGCTGCCCCAGCTTTGGCAAATCGCAGACATCAAGGCGCTTGCGCACATCACCGGCGGTGGTATCTATGAAAATTTGCCCCGCGTGCTTGCGCCGGGGTTGGGTGCTGTGATCGAAAGACCAGAGCCTTTCCGGCTCAGGGCTGCCGAACTTTTAGAGCGCTATGTAGCGCGCGATGAGCTTTTCCGCACGTTCAACATGGGCACGGGCATGGTTTTGATTGCAGAAAATAGCGAACTGGAAAAAATCCGCCGGTTCTATCCCGAAGCCACAGTCATCGGAACTTTAGAACCCGGCGAGGGAGTTGAATTGCGGCTTTAGTTAAAGGTCGAGGTCTTCGACCTTTTTGGCATTCTGTTCTATGAACTTGCGCCGTGGCTCGACTTCATCGCCCATGAGGATGGTGAAAATTTCGTCGGCGATCACCGCATCATCAACCGAAACCTGCAAAAGCACGCGGCGCGCGGGGTCCATGGTGGTCTCCCACAACTGCTCCGGGTTCATTTCACCCAGTCCTTTATAGCGCTGGATGGTGTACTTGTCGTCGGCGAAGTCCTTGATAATTTTATTTTTTTCTGCGTCAGAATACGCGTAAAATTTATCCTTGCCGTGGGTGATTAAATAAAGCGGCGGACGCGCGATGTAGAGAAAGCCATTTTCAATGATCTGCGGCATGTGGCGGAAAAAGAATGTCAAAATCAGCGTTTGGATGTGCGCGCCATCCACATCCGCGTCAGTCATGATGATGATTTTATGGTAGCGCAGCTTGTCCAAATTGAACTCTGCGCCGATGCCGCAGCCAATTGCCGAAATTAGCGCAGCGACCTCGCCATCGGCCAGCACTTTGTCGAGCTTGGTTTTTTCCACATTGGTGATTTTACCTTTGAGTGGCAAGATGGCCTGGAAATGGCGGTTGCGCCCCTGTTTGGCAGAGCCACCGGCGGAATCCCCTTCGACGATGAAAAGCTCGGCCTCTTCAGCATCGCGCGTGCTGCAGTCGGCAAGTTTGCCGGGAAGTCCTGCGCCCTCGAGTGCACTCTTGCGCCGCACGAGCTCTTTTGCCTTGCGTGCCGCAATGCGTGCCTGCGCTGCCTGCAAACACTTTTCAATAATGCGCTTGGTGTCCGCAGGGTTCTCGTCAAAATAGGCGCACAGTTTTTCATACGCCACCGAAGTGACAATGCCGCGCACCTCCCCGTTGCCCAGTTTCATCTTTGTCTGACCCTCAAACTGCGGGTTGGGGATTAGGATCGAAAGCACAAGCGTCAGACCCTCGCGCACGTCGTCACCGGTGAGCGCCTCCTCCACCTTTTTGTCGTAGCCGAGCTTCTTTTTGTATTCGTTGATGGCACGGGTCAGCGCGGTGCGAAAACCCTCCAGGTGCGTGCCGCCCTCGCGCGTGTGGATCGCGTTGGCGAAAGTGAATACCTGTTCGGAGTAGGTGTCGCAGTATTCGAGCGCAAACTCCACTTGGATGTTGTCCCTCTGTTCGATGGCATAGATTGGCTTTTTCTGCAGTGGATTTTTTTTCTCGGTCAGTAGCTTGACAAATTCGATGATCCCACCTTTGTATTGGAAAACCTGCTCGCGCGGCTCCTTGTCGCGCAAGTCGCGCAATGTAATCTTGATGCCCTTGTTGAGGAATGCCAGCTCGCGCAGCCGCGAGGCAAGCGTGTCGTAGCGGTATTCGAGTGTATCAAAAATCTCTTTGTCAGCCAAAAAGGTTACGGTCGTGCCGCGCTTTTTGCTCGGTCCTTTCACCTTAAGTGGCGCCTTCGGCTTGCCGCGCACAAACTCCATGAAGTGGAGTTTGCCGTCGCGGTGCACCTCTACCTGCAGCCACTCGGAAAGCGCGTTGACAACCGAAACCCCCACGCCGTGCAGCCCACCGGAAACCTTGTACGCACCGTCGCCGAACTTGCCACCGGCATGCAGTTTGGTCAATACCACCTCGACTGTTGATACCCCCACTTTGGGGTGGATTTCGACTGGAATGCCACGCCCGTTGTCGCTGACGCTGATGACATTGCCTTTGCGGATTTCGACTTCGATGTTATCGCAGTAGCCGGCCATTGCCTCGTCGATGCAGTTATCGACCACCTCATAGACCAGGTGGTGCAGACCGGGCAGATCCGTGGAACCGATGTACATGCCGGGCCTTTTGCGCACCGCCTCAAGCCCCTCGAGCACGGTGATTTTCGAGGCATCGTAGTTATCGTTATTTTGGGGTGGGGCTTTCTCAGCTTCTTTTTTTTCTTTGGTTGCCGGCATCTCCGTCGCCGATTTCGCCATGGTGGCCATTTTACTAGAGCCAGACATTATGTCGCCTGATTTTGCTTGCTGCCATCATGTAAGTACCCAAGTATTGGTTTTTGGGAGAAAATTTCACAAACACAGAGAATCCACAGAG
>JANWWX010000033.1 GCA_025057195.1 Leptospiraceae bacterium
GTCGGTGTTCCAGAAAAATCGGGAGACCGTCTCGCTTTTGCTCGTCACGTTGGGGGGTGATCCTAAAATCCGGCTTGAGACCATCTGGTTTCAGGAATTGCTGGTGGCCTCAATCCGCGCAATGCTCGAACGGGGAATTAGTTCCCGCCGCCTACGCCAACACGACGCCGAGTTGATGAGCTACTTGATTGCCGGCGGGCTGCGTGAGGTCCTCACGCAGTGGCTTATTTATGGCCGTTATGAAAAAAACTTAGAAGCAAAAGTCGATGAGATGGTAAATATTTACATGAATGGCGTCGAGCGATTGGACAACCAATAATTTTGCCTATAAAACCCGCTATTTTAATCGCTAAAATCTTGGTAAAGTAGGCTCGGTTGGATGCCCGTATTGCCTTGGTATTTGCCGCTTTTATATTCTGTGAATTCGCCTTCAATGGTGTGATAAAAAATCTGGCAGATCTGCACTCCCGGGTAAATGCGCACAGGCTGGATGGCTGAGATTTCGAGTGTCCAGTAGCCGCGGAAACCAATGTCACCAAAACCCGCCGTGATGTGGACAAAAAGTCCGAGCCGGCCAACGCTGCTACGCCCCTCCAGCATCGGCACCAGGTTGTGAGTTTCAGTGTACTCGCGCGTGCGCCCTAAATAAAGCCGGCCCGGCTCGACCACGAACCCGGTTTCTGGAATGGGGATGATCTCAGTGGCATTTGGTTTTTTCATGTCGAGCACAGCCTCTTTATAGACCATGAGTTCGTTGTGCAGCGTGAGGTTATATGAATTGGGGTTGAGCAATTTTTCGTCAAAGGGTTCGATGATAATATCCTTACCCAAGCGCCTGCGGATTTCGATTCCCGAAAGGATCATTGCTCGAGCCGTGAAAGCAGGTTGCGCGCGATGTGTTCAAATGCCGCCACCACAGGGGCAAGGGCACGGTTTTTGGTTTTATGCACTGGTATTTCGCCGCGTTCGCTTGCCGCCATGCATTCTTCCACCAGAGGCACCTGGCCCAAAAGTACGCTCTGCGACTGCGCGGCTAACCGCGCCCCGCCGCCACGTGAAAAAATGTGGTTAGTTTTACCGCAGTGGCTGCAGATGAATTCGCTCATGTTTTCGACCACACCCAAAACAGGTACACCCACCTGTTCAAACATCGCAACGGCGCGGCCAGCGTCGAGCAGCGCCACGCTCTGCGGGGTGGTGACGATGATGGCGCCGTCGAGTTGTGTCAATTGGGCCAAAGACAGCTGTGCGTCGCCCGTCCCTGGTGGCAAATCGATCACAAGGAAGTCGAGCTCCCCCCAATCTGTATCGTAAAGGAATTGTTCGATGGCCTTGCCAAGCATCGGGCCGCGCCAGACCACTGGTTGGTTTTCATCGATAAGGAATGAAAAGCTCATGAGCTTGAGTCCAAATTTCTCGAGTGGCTGGATACGGTCTGCGCGCAACTCGACCTTTTGCCGGCCCACAAGGCCGAGCATCTTGCCCACCGACGGGCCATAAATATCAGCATCGAGTAGGCCGACGCGCAATCCCATTTGCGCCAGCGTTGCGGCAAGGTTGACGGCAACGGTGGATTTGCCCACGCCCCCTTTGCCCGAGGCAACCGCGACCAGGTGTTTGACGCCCGGCAGGCTCTGCTGTGGCCGCAGGACGGGACCCTGGCTTTGGGTTTTAGTTTCCCAGCGCAGCTTGAAGCTATCGGGAGCAATGCCTTCTTTGCTGGCAAGGGTGCGCAGTTGGGCTTCGATCGCCAGCTGCCATTTTTTGTCGCCATTGCTCAAAAGCACGAGCGTGTGCTTTTCGCCCTCATCAATGCGCACGAGCAAATTGTCTTCGAGCACGCTTTTTTTGGTGAGCGGGTTATAGACCTGTTGGAGGATTTTTTCTAATTGCTGCTTCATGGCTTTTGGCTATTTTTCAAAGTATTGGCGACAGCGATGGCTAAACAATTGGCGGCAACACCGAACCATCCTACCCAGGCATAGTTGCGGATTGGTTCCCCAGGAGCTGCAACGAGGATCAGCGAGGCCAGAAACGATCCAGCAGCCATCGCCAATTGCTGCACAGAGGTGTTGAGGCTCATGAATGTGCCACGCACCGCTGGGTTGACAAGGTTATTGAGCAACGCCATTGCTGGAACCATCCGCCCGGAGACAAAAACAAAAAATAATATAGACAATAAAAGCAGGAGGGGAAAATATTTTGTACATTCATGGGTGACCAAGAGAAAAGGCGCAATCGCAATCAAAGACAGGATTGTGTACATGCGTACGGCGCCAAACTTGTCCGTGAGGGTGCCGATGAGTGGCGAAGTGAAAACCGTGGCTGCGCCTCCTACCGCATAGATCCAGAATAGTTGGTCGTCGCTGACACCGTTATTTTTTTGCATGAAACCGGCAATGTAAGGGATGATGCTGAACCCGGCGACAAAATGGAAGACAACAAGTAAATAAAGCCTACGGTGGCGTGGTTCGGCCAAAACCCTGCGCACTGGGTTTTTTGTCGCTGTGGCGGAGAGACGATGGGCGTCGAGCCTTGGCAGTTGGGTAAGAATCCCCAAAAGCAGCAGCAACGAGCAGAGTGCAATAACATAAAACGGCAACTGCAAGAAGAAATGGCCGGCCAGCCAAATCCCCGACGGCACACCGATGACGGCAGCGAGTGAAAAGGCGACCATGATGATGCCCGAGGCGCGGCCGCGCTGTTCCGGTTGGGTGATGTCACCGGTGACCGCAAAGATCAGGCCGTTGATCATGCCGCCGAATGCGCCGGTCAACATGCGGGCAGCCAAAAATCCGGCAAAGCTTTGTGCGGTGGCACAAAGAAAATTGGCGGCGATGAAACCGATCACCCCACTGGCAAGAGCATAACCGCGCGGCATGCGATCAATAAAGAGGCTACCAACAATGCCAGCCGTGAACGCCGACAGGGCATAACCCGAAACAAGCCAGCCAAATTCGTTGGTGGTAATTTGGAAACGCAATTCCAATTTCTTTGCCAGTGGCATCACCAGCATGAAGTCCATGATGTGCAGGAACTGCAGCGCAGCTAAAATTATTAGGATACGCCACTGCGCTGCGGTGAAACCAGCCACGCGCCATCCACAAAAAGGGTTTCAGGCGGAAAAGCGTTGAGATTGGCTAGCGTTCCACAACCAACACAGCACGTGCAATGAAGTCGTGTAGCGCCTGCTTGCGGGAGCTGAACGCACATAGGAGGTAACCAATAAAAAATAAAAGTGCACTTAGGATTTTGGCAAAGTAGCGCACTGTCGCCTCCTCGAATGTCAGCGCACGGCGGTCGCGGTGTATCACCCGAATGCCGAGTGCCAACTTACCGGGAGTCCCCCTGAGCGGTGAGCTTTCGCACAGAGCAAAATAGATCCACGCCAACCACAAGTCGAGCAACACAATCGCGGCAACAAAAAAGGGTATTACCATCGGGATTTGGTTCTGGCTTTCGGCAAAATAAAGTCCTGCATAGGCGATCCCCCACAGCGCGCCATAGATGAATAGCCGACCGACTGCGAGGATGATTTGGTCAAGGATGAATGCAATCAGGCGACGCCAGAAACCAGCATAGGCAGGTTCTGCCATGTTCCATTATCGGAGTTTAGGCAAAAAGTCTTGATTGCATGCCGTGCCCCAACGCGGTGTGCCATGGCCAAGGTAAAGGTAGTATTGCGCGGTGTGGGGCTCATTGGCTCGCTGGTGGCGGATAAACTCCGTAGCCGGGGGGATAGTGTGGTCATTGTTAGCCGCCAACCCGGACGCTTTGCCCCCAGCCAAAAAGTAATCTCCCGCAGCGACACCGAAGCACAATTAGAAGCGCTCAGCGACTGCGATGCGGTGATCAACCTGGAAGGAGCAAATATCGCCCGTGTCTGGACTAAAAGCTACAAAGAAGAAATCCGCCAAAGCCGCATCGAATCAGTAACCCAATTAGGCGCATTAGTGCGCGAAGTGCAAAATCCACGCCTCAAAATTTTGCAAGCGTCAGCAACAGGATTTTATGGCGACCGCGGCGATACCCTTCTGGATGAGCAGTCCCCTCCAGGTGGAGGTTTTTTGGCGCAGGTCTGTGTCGAGTGGGAAAAAGCCGCTTCAGACCATTACCCACAAGGCCGTTTTGCGCTTTTCCGGATCGCACCGGTGTTGTCGCGGCGCGGCGGGATTTTTCCCATCTGGCGCAACCTCTTCCGCCGTTTCCTGGGCGGCCGGCTTGGCAGCGGCAGGCAATTTTTTTCGTGGATCCATGAACAAGACATGGCAGAGCTTTTGCTCTTCTATCTTGACCACTTTGCCGCAGGAGCGATCAACGCCTGCGCACCTCAGCCAATCACCAACCGCGAAATGACCCAGATTCTGGCTGACACCTTTGGCAGACCCGCACTCATCCCCGTGCCGAGTTTTGTGCTTTCAGCACTCCCTGGCGGTTTTGGCCAAGAGATGCTTTTGAGTAGCGTGCGCACGGTGCCTGCCCGTGCTCTGAAAGACGGCTTTCGCTTTCGGTTCGGCGATTTTGCTGCAGCAGTGGCCGACTTAGCCTGAAATCACCTGCGGCCGGCGTGAAAGCAAGTTGTGCTCGGCCGCGATGAGTTCTATTTCATGCATGGTCAAAGCAAAGCCGTGTGGGCGCACGCTGCGCGCAGCCTTTTGCAACTGTGGTGTTGCAGGCAGAGTCAAGATCAGCTGCATGCCATTGGGTATTTTGTGGATCGATAGCCGGCCACGGTTGCGCCGCACCAACTCACGCACGACAGTTAGGCCAATGCCGTGCGATGAAAAAGACCAAGGATTTCCCCCAGCGTCCTGTTTCAGGTCAGGAACGGAAAGACTGCTATCTTCGATATAAAGGCATGCATTGTCGCCGACACTTTTGAGCCGCAAGCTGACTGTGCTTCCCGGTAGGTTGTATTTTAGCGCATTGCTCAAGAGGTTATTGAGGATTTTTTCAAAATCTACCGGGTCAATTTCGCAGATGATGCCTTTTTCGAATTCGGTTTTAAGAGCAATGCCATAACTTTCAAAAGCAATGGCATAGACCTCCACCACGTGGCTGATAAAATTGCCCAGATCGTGTGGCTGCAAAATGGGGCTATTTTTCGCCAGAAAAAGTTGTGCCGCATCGAGCGAGTGGGTCACTGCGCGGAGCACCGAGTAGAGCGCCGTGCGGATTTTTTCCAGTTGCAGGCGCAGTGCCACCGGCAGGCCGTCACCCTCAATGGCCAATTTTTCCAGGGGGATGGCTAACATAGAAAGCGGTGTCTTAAGGTCATGCGCAGAACGGCTGAAAAGGGCGATACTTTTTTCTGCATGCTGTCTGCTCCGGCGCAGCAGGCGAGAGCTATGTTTTTGCTGGTGCCGAAACTCAGCTCGGAACCGCAGCTCCCAACGGCGCAGGCGGCATTGGAGATCAGCAACATGGAGTTGCGCCAGTAAAAGTTCTTTTTCGACCGGCTGCAATTCTATAACGGCACCCCGGCTCAGCGCAATGCGCGGTAGCTTCGCGATTCTGCGCATTCCGACCAGGCGAGTGCCAGGAGTTTTTTTCGGGAAAAAATGCCACAGTCCCAACGAGTCGCAAACCGCAACCGAAACAGTGCGCGGCAGGCCGAAGCGGCGGTGCACTTGCCGCGCAATCGCGGGATAATCCGGCCACTGGGCGATCGCCTGGCGTACCATTAGCGCAGTTTCCGCAGGAAGTCCGTGCGATCGGTGATCACTATGTCGGCGCCGTGTGCAAAAAGTGCACGCACTTTGGATAGTTCATTCACTGTCCAAAAGGCGATGCCAAAGCCGCGCCGGCGCAACTTCTTTATGTATTGCTCGTTTGCGCAGGAATGGTGCAGGTGGATATTGTCCGGTAGCAGGATAACCCGATAAATAAAATTCTTCAGCCGGCAGAAGATTCCCGGCTCGACCAAAAGTCCAATCGGCAACGGGCAACGCAGTCGGCGCAGTCTCCATAGCGTCAAAAAGTGGAAACCAGAAAAAAAGACACGGTTGCGCGCTGGGGATTGGAGAACTACTTTTAGGGTTTCTTCCTCAAGACCACGGCTAAAATCCCACCGGTCGCGCTTGATTTCAACGTTGATCAGGCTTTTTTTAGAAATCTTAGCCAGAACCTCTTCCAACGTTGGGATTTTCTCAAACCGGATGTGGCTTTTCGGATGCTCGCGCTTAAGGTAGTGCGCGGCGTTGAGTTTGAACACCTTGTCTGCCGGCCAATCCTCAATGCGGCCTGTGCCGTCTGTAGTCTGTTCCAGGCGCGGCCCGTGCAAAAGCACGATCACTCGATCCTGGGTGCGGCGGACGTCGAGTTCGTGGGCACGGAAACCCAATTTTTCTGCGGCTAAAAATGCGCGTAGTGTATTTTCGGGTATTTCACCGTGCTTGCCATAACCGCGGTGCGTGGCCAGTTGTGGCTGAAAACGGGGAAAATGGCTATTAAAATTGCGCGGTTTATGCTTGTGGTAGCGCACTGCCAAAAGCCCTAAGCTGATGGCGAAGACGATGGCAATGGCAAACACGGCGATCATGCAATGTCAAAAACCGGTTGCACGGGTGGCTCCACAGCTTCACCGCGCAGCAGTTTTTTGCAAATCATTTTTCCCGCCTCCACTCCTGGCTGGTCAAATGGGTTGATTTCCCACAAATAGCCAAGATACGAGACAACGTGCATCCAAAAGCAGAACCAGCGCGCCATTTCTGCCTCCGAAAGGTCGCTGAGCAGGTATTCTGCCACCGGCCGTTCGCGGGATGTCAGCGCCGATTCAATGCTGGTCATCTGCGCCTGCAAGATCTGGCTGAGCGATTTGTCGGCAAAATCGCCGCGGGCATCTGCGGTGATCAGGCTGTCTCGCGAACCATAGCTTTCGGTATGGATGAAACAGTGCAAGTAGCGGTTGGAGGCATCCATAAAATACTGCAGCAGCGAATGCTGGTCCTCTGGCCCTTGCACCACCACAGGCAGGGCAGCGATGTGCGGCTTTTTGCCCAACGATTCTGCCCAAAGCTGCACCAGCCAACGCCCCCAGTCAACAAGGTCTGCTGCATACACCCAAAACGCCACGCCGGTGAAACGCGCCGCAAAAAGGTTGTAAAAGTGGATTGCAGTCTGCTTGGCCACATTCTCGGCAACCGGTATGGATATTTCCCAGCGTGCGTTGGCTTCGGCAAACGCAGACAGAAATGCCTTGGCGTTGTAGTCGAGGAAAAGCGCCGGCATCATCCCGACTGGGGAGACAATGCTGAAGCGGCCGCCCAAATTTTTGGGGATCAGGAAAGTGTTTTTTTCTGTCGCGCCCAAATCGCGGATTGCTGCCGGCTCACTCGTCACAAAATATTCCGGCACGTTTGGAAAAAACTGGCGAAAGAGTGCTAAATTGGCCCGTGTTTCGAGCGTGGTGCCTGATTTAGAAATAAAAAGTACGGCGGTCTGCCGCGTCTCCGCCAACTGCGCGATCTTCTGCATGCGCATAGGGTGTGGTCCTTCCCAAAAGACGAGGCGATCCGAATGGGGAGCAATCAACGCCTTGAGCGCGACACCGCCCAAAGACGACCCCCCAATGCCGATCACAATTAAAGTCTCGATGTCAAGTTGGCGCAACTCCTGTGCCCACTTTTCCAGTGGCCCCAATTCGTTAGGCTTCATGTAATCTGTGGCAAACGCGGCAGGCCATTTTTTATGACCAACATGGATTAATTGCTCGTAATCGTGCGCACGCTCAAGCGATTGCCAATTCATCCAAAATCGGTTAGCAGAAAAACGGGTTTTAGGTTCGGACATAGCGGGAGTTTGGGCTTTTTGGCAAAATTGTAAAGAAATATTACGGCAGAACGCGCCTGCTAAAACCGACCGTGCTCGCCTATGATTTTTATCCTGGAAAGAGTCCGCACACTGTGGTGATGCTGCATGGCCTATTTGGCTCTGCCCGCAATTTAAAAACCCAAGCGGAAGGCTTGCTCGATCTAGCGCAGGTCTATGCCTACGATGCGCGCAACCACGGCCGCTCCGTGCACACGGCAACGCACACCCTTGCGGATTTGGTAGAGGATTTGGCTGGCTTTATTTCCCAACACGGGATCCAAAAACCAGTGCTTTGGGGGCATTCGATGGGCGGTTTGACGGCGATGCGCTATGCGCAGCTTTATCCCGACCATGTTGCGGCATTGGTGGTTTTAGACATTGCCCCGCGTAGCTACCCCGCAGGCCATGAGCGCGAGATAGCCGCCCAAAAAATCGATGTGTCACAATTCAGCACCAGGCGCGAAATTGATCAAGAGATGGCGAAGTGGATTCCAGATCCGCAGCTGAGGCAGTTTCTGCAGATGAATATTGCCCGTGATCAGGCAGGCAAATTCTACTGGCAAAATAATATCGCGGCAATTGAGAATTCGCCCGAACGTACCCTCTTTCCCGATTGGCAGCCACCCCTTTTCACGGGTCCTGTTTTAGCGATTCGTGGGCTTTTGTCGGACTTTGTGCGCGATACGGATGTTGAGCTGTTGCACAAAGCATTCCCACAACTGGAACTGCATTCGCTACCGGCAGCACACTGGCTGCACTTTAGCCATGCTGAGTCCGTGCTAAAATTGGTCCGCGATTTCTTGCGCAGGCTATGGTCGAGTTAACACAGCTTTAGCTGGTGCATCAGTTTTAGTGCGACTTCTCGGTCAGAAAAATGCAGAGTGCGGTTGCCGATGATCTGGTAGTCTTCATGCCCCTTGCCAGCAATCACCAGAATCTGGCGTGGACCTAAAATTTGTAGGCCTGCGCGGATGGCCTTCTCGCGGTCAGGCAAAACCAAATAGCGTGCCGTCTTGAGTCCCTTGCGCATGTCTTCGATGATGCTGCGCGGGTCTTCGCTGCGTGGGTTATCGTTAGTCAAGATGCACAAATCCGCATACGTGCTGGCGATCTCCGCCATTAGCGGCCGCTTTTCCCGGTCACGGTCGCCCCCACAACCGAAAAGGCTGATCACCCTCGCTGGCGCAAGCTCTTGCGCGGTTTCCAGCACTTTGGCCAAAGCGTCTGGTGAGTGTGCATAGTCGATGATCACAAGCCTTTGCTCTTTGCCATGCAGCACCTCAAACCGCCCCGGCACAGGCTTAACTTTGCTGATCGCGTCGAGCGCCTCCTCGCTGCCAAAACCTAAGCATAAAAGCGCCAAAAAGACTGCTGCCAGATTCATAAGGTTGAACCGACCCAAAAGCTGCGTGCGCAAGAAATAGCTTTTGTGCGCAAAGACTAA
>JANWWX010000034.1 GCA_025057195.1 Leptospiraceae bacterium
GAGTGTCCTCGAAGTCATCCAAACGGCAGAGCGGGTTTTGGGAAAAGGCGTGCGTTTTGCTTACCACCCGCGCCGGGAAGGCGATGCACCATATCTCGTCGGCGACAACCGCAAGGCGCGTGAGCTTTTGGGCTGGCAGCCCAAAGAGAACTTAGGGTCGATCATCCAATCTGCCTGGCAGTGGGAGCAAAAACTTGCCGCAATTAAAAATCTGCGTTGAGCGGCTGCGCGTTACCGCCTCAGTCGGGATCTATCCCAACGAAAAAAGAAAAAAACAGCTTTTGTGGATTTCAGCCGAGCTGGTTGCGCCACAGGCTGACTGCACGAGCGATACCATGGCTGCTTCCGTGGATTATGATCGCATCTGTAGTGAAATCCGCCGCGTTGCCACGCTGCGCCACTACCAACTCATTGAAAACCTGGCATACCATATCGGCGTTGCGCTGCAAAAGCTTTCTGCCAGCCAAAAAGTATGTGTCCGCATCGACAAGCCACTGGCCGCGCGCAAAAATCGGGCACAGACGATTGCGGTAGAAGTTGCAATCGCATGACTGCCAAAAGCTAAAAAAGGTAGTTTCCCGCAGCCCATGCTCGAGTAGCGAATCTACCCCAATATCTCGTACATGCCACACCGCGAGGGTTTTTGGTAATAGTTAGTCACAAAAAGCATTTCCGTGCCCCTGCAAGGTCCGGCCACCAAAGGAGCCCATATACTAGCGACGACACGCTGGTACACAAGCGGCAAGCTGTCAGAGCACCCCATCGTATTATCTAACTAAGCCGTGGTGAGTTAGTACCACTGCGGCGAGGCTTGTGCACTTTGGGCAATAAAAAAGCGCAACGAAGTCTTGGCGTGACGGCGGGTGCTGGTACAAATAGCGTAGTTAGTCATATTTTGATATTTAACGAAATAATGTTGGCAGGCTGTGCCGCGCTTTGTCCGTGGCTCAGGGGTTTTATGGGGCGCATCGTTTTGGCCATCCTAATTGCGGTGGTTTTGCCAGGTTGTCGCCGGAAAGACACCAGTCTTAAAATCACCGGTTCTGACACAATGGTGCAGTTAGCGCAGCATCTGGTCAAGGCTTACTTGGAACGCAACCCAGGACAGGCAATCTCCGTCCAAGGCGGTGGTAGCGGGACAGGAATTGCTGCGCTTCTCAACGGGGCGACAGATATCGCCAGCGCCTCGCGAGAAATGAAAGTCAAGGAGTGGGAGCTGGCCAAAAGCAAGGGACTTAATATCAAAGAATATACGATTGCGCTCGATGCTTTAGCAGTGGTGGTGCATCCCACTAACAAAATATCACGGTTGACCTTGGCACAGCTCAGCGACATTTATGCTGGCAAAATTACCAACTGGAAAGAACTCGGTGGTGCGGATATGGAGATTTTGGCCATTTCCCGGGAAAATAACTCAGGGACACATGTCTATTTCAAAGAGCACGTGTTGCGGCTGGGCCGCGAAGCAAGTAAAGGCGAAGCCGCAGACCCCATAGCCACACGCGAATTTGGCCCCAAGGTGACTTATGGTGTTTCATCGCAGGCGATCAGCGACCAGGTGAAAAAGAATCCGGCAGCGATTGGCTATTTTGGCATGGGTTGGGTCAGCAAAGAGGTTAAGGTGTTAGAAATTAGTAGCGATGGGAAGAACTACTACCTTCCCACTGCGGAAAATGTGCGCAACAAAAAGTACCCCATTGCCCGCAGTTTGCATATGTATTTGAACATGGCCTCTGGCGAGCGGGCGCAGTCCTTCATGGACTTTGTCATGAGCGCGGTGGGTCAGAAAATTGTGCGCGAGCAGGACTTTGTTCCCATCATCCACGATGGGTAGCTGCACTAACAAGGCTAAAAGTGTTGAGCCTCGAGCGAGTATTATGATAACCGGATGGTGGCTATGCTGAGGCGCGGCAAGCTGGTGGAACTGGCCATCGAGAAAGTGCTCATCCGCACGGCGGGCTATCTTGCGGTGGTCATTTTATTTTTGATTTTGCTTTTTATCCTGCGCGAGGGGGCACCTTTTTTTACCAGCTACCGTTTAGATGAATTCATCTTGCGCGCGGACTGGTACCCACTCTCAGGACGCTATGGCATGTTACCGTTGCTTTCGGGTAGTCTTCTGGTCACCGCCGTTGCCCTCATCTTTTCCGTTCCCATGGCCATTTGCTCGGCGATTTTTATTTCCGAAATCGCCCCACCGGTGCTGCGCAATTTGCTCAAGGTGCTTTTGGAAATCCTCGCCTCCGTGCCGTCTGTGGTTTTTGGCTTCATTGGCATCGTGCTTTTGGGTCCTTGGCTGCAACAGCTTTTGGGCATCAGGACGGGGATGAATGCGCTTACAGCGGGGATCCTCTTAGCGTTTATGGCATTGCCAACCATTGCATCCGTGGCGGAAGAAGCACTACAGGCAGTACCGAGAAGCCTGCGTGAAGCCTCGCTTGCATTAGGAGCAAGCCGCATGCAGACAATCCTAAAGGTCACAGTCCCTGCTGCCTCAACCGGCATCATCGCCGGCATTATGTTGGGGGTTGGGCGCGCGATTGGTGAGACCATGACGGTGATGATGGTCGCCGGTGGCTCGCCGCAGATCACTCTTTCGCCGCTGGAACCGGTACGTACTATCACCGGCACCATCGCTGCCGAGATGGGCGAGGTTGTCATGGGGGACCAACACTACCGCGCCCTTTTCATGCTGGGACTCCTTTTATTCCTCATCACACTCGGCATCAACACGCTGAGTGGCGTGATCATTGATCGTATCCGGCGGAGGCAAGGGGGGCGAGGGGGGCAAGGGACATGATGTTCCGCCGCGTGGCGATGACAGATTTGGTAGCCTATGGCCTCATCTTAGTTTTTACCGCCATTTCGTTTGTACCGCTTATGGCGCTTGTTTTTTTCATCATCGCGAAGGGTCTCCCGCGCCTCGATCTTGATTTCCTGTTCAGCATTTCCCCATCGCTCGAAAGCGGCGGGATCTTAGCCCCCCTTTTTGGTACATTGGTTTTGACTGTGATTGCCCTCGTGATCGCGGTGCCCATCTCGCTTTTGGCAGCCATCTATCTTTCGGAATATGCGCGCAAGGACCGCTGGTTCCATTTAATCGAGCTAACAATTGTCAATCTCGCCGGCGTGCCCTCCGTAGTCTATGGCCTTTTTGGTCTCGGGCTTTTTGTCATCTTCTTTGGTTTCGGCAAATCGATTATCGCGGGTGCGCTGACGATGGCCTGCATGTCGCTGCCACTTTTGATCACCGTCTTTTACCAATCGCTCAGGGCCGTGCCAATGACCCTGCGGGAGGCATCGTTGGCACTCGGCGCAAGTCGGCTTGCGACAACTTTCCGCGTGGTTTTGCCTACAGCACTTTCGGGCATTTTCACGGGCGTGATCTTGGCCACTGCCCGTATCGCTGGTGAAACAGCGCCGGTGCTTTTCACCGTCGCCGCATACTACATGCCCAACCTGCCGGAAAGCCTGTCCGACCAAGCCATGCTTTTATCATACCACCTTTATGCCATCAGCACGCAGAATACGGGTGTCAGCGATGAGCAGAAATATGCTGTCACCTTGGTGCTCGTTGGCCTGGTGTTAGGGATCAACCTTTTGGCAATTGCTGCCCGCGCAAAAGCTAAAAATAAAATTAGTAGTTTGGTATGACTATGGAAGACTCCACCAATCCGCAGCCAATCCTCCAAGTGCGGGATTTAAACCTATTTTATGGGGAAAAACAGGTGCTCAAAAAAATCTCAATGGAGATTACACCCCACTCGATCACCGCGATCATTGGCCCCTCGGGCTGTGGCAAATCGACACTTTTGCGCTGTTTCAACCGCATGAATGACCTCATCGAAAATTGCCGTGTTGAGGGTAGCATCATTTTTGGCGGTAAAACCGAGATCAACGACCGCAAACTCGATGTCACCGAATTGCGGCGGAGGATAGGGATGGTGTTCCAAAGGCCGAACCCTTTCCCCAAGTCGATTTACGACAACATTGCCTATGGCATCAGGGTTGCAGGCAAGGTTTCCAAATCAGAGCTCGATGCCCGCGTCGAGGAGGCATTACGTAAGGTGGGGCTGTGGGAAGAGGTCTCCGATAGGCTGGAGGATTCTGGTATGGCGCTTTCAGGGGGGCAAGCACAGCGGCTTTGCATAGCACGCACGATCGCAACCCGGCCAGACATCATCCTGATGGATGAGCCAACCAGTGCCCTCGATCCCATCAGCACACAGACAATCGAAGAACTTATTTTAGAACTGCGCGAAAACTACACTGTGGTGATTGTGACGCACAACATGCAGCAGGCAGCACGTATTTCTGATTTCACGGCATTTTTATACCAGGGGGAATTGGTGGAACATAGTCCGACCAAAATCATGTTCACGCGCCCTGCGGAAAAACGCACAGAGGATTATATCACCGGCCGGTTTGGCTAGGGTAGGGGGGGGTATGCTCATCATCGAAAGGGCAATCCGGCAATTGAGGGACAATCTGCATGCAATGACCGAAGTGGTGCTCGAAATGCTTGAGCTCGTCGTCGGTGCCCTCGAAAAAGGGGATACTGCGGAGCTCGAAACTATTTTTAAGCAAGACAAGCACCTTGACCAACTTGAAAAATCGCTCGATCGCCAATGCATGGAACTTTTGGCGTTGATTAACCCGCATGCTTCGGACCTGCGCTTTGTTTTTTCGGTGATCAAAACCAATGTCGATTTAGAGCGCATGGGCGATGAGATGAAAAACGTTGCCCGGGAGATAAAAAACACGACAGAAATTCCGCCAGAGCTGAAAGAGCTCTCCCGCCAGGTGTATGCCACTGCCAAAAAGGCGTTCCGCGCGCTGGCCGAAAGCGACGCCAAGTCCTCGATGGAAATCATCCTCGATGATGATAAGATCGACACGCTAGAATATAACATCATCCAAAAATACCCACAGCTTGGGATTTCGTTGACAGCAAAAGCACTCGAGCGCATTGCCGACCACGCCACAAACATTGCCGAAAATATTATTTATACTGTCGAAGGCATCGACGTGCGCCACGAAAACACGATCCGGCAGCGGCTAAGCCAAAAATAGCCCATTAAAGCAGCATCCTGCCTAATAGAAAACAACCTCGTGGTGGGTTAATTCGCCGTTGTGGTAGCAAAACTTTGCAGAAAAAAAACGCGGCTGTTCAAGCCAGGACAAAAACAGGCGGTCACCAGGCCAAAGCGGCAGCGAAAGCAGGGCTGAATCTTCGATCCAGACAAGATCGCCTTCGCCGCAGCTTGTGCGCAGCTCGCCAGAAAATTCGTGCGCCGTAAAAAGAAAGCAATACCAATCTTCCCCTCTGCTGAATTGCGGAAACGTCATCACGCCACGCAGCGTTGGCACGATACGCAAATTGCTCTCTTCAAATACCTCGCGTACAACGCATTCTTCGGGTGACTCTCCTGCGGCAAATTTTCCGCCCAGGCCATTGTATTTGCCGTAGTGTACATCATCGGGATTTTTGTTGCGATGGAGCATGAGTGTTTTTCCCTGATTTTTGACATAGCACAGGGTGGCCAAGATCATGTGTTCTCCGGTGTCCAGGCGAGATCGACCATGCGCTCGGCCAATCCTTCCAACAGGCGTTCTTCGGCAACAAAACGGCTTTCAAAAAACGGTTCGGCAAGAGAATAGTTAGTCATGAAGCGCACGGTGTGCTCCTCGGCGGGGGCCTCGCTGCCATTGGTGGTGCGCGCTCGGATGCGGAACGAGGCGATAATTTCTAAATTAAAGCTTTTGGGGCCGGCGATGCGGTCGTAGATTGCGATCTCCTCAGAATAGTGGTGGATTGTCCCGGTCAAAAATAGCTCTGCCTTTTCTTTTTCTGTCGTCACCACAAGCGAGCGGTGGCGTAAAAACGCGCGCTGCACTTTTTCTTTCAACCTACCAGTGAGCTGAGGTGCGTACGTCCGGTTGTCAAAGTTGTGGATATAAAGCAAATTGTGGTGGCGCCGGTATTGCCGGTAGCTTTCGCTCAGCGGAGAACTGCTTTCCCGGTTTGGTAATCCTGCACACGCACAGAAGATAAGTACGACAAAAACCCAGTGCCTCACAGCCGGACGTTGCTGAAACCGAAGAGATCGCCGAAGCGGCTGCGGTTAATTGCCAGTTCTTTTTGGTAGGCAATGATGGCGGCAATGGCTGCGGCCTGGTTGGGATCGCTCTGCGGCGGCACAAAGGCAGTCTGTAGGTAGCGGGTGTAGTGGCGCATGGCTTGGAATTCTGGATCCTCTAAAAGTTTCAACAAAAGCGGGATATTGGTATGGATGCCATTGATCACAAATTCAGAAAGCGCCCGGTGGAGTCTCCCTATGGCGTCTTTCCGGTTTGCGGCATGGACGATCACTTTCGCCAACATGCTGTCGTAGCTACCAGAAATAATGCTGCCTTTTTCGATGCCGGAGTCGACACGCACGCCGCGCGGTTCGTGGTACTGCACAATGGTGCCAGTCGCAGGCTGCCAGCTGCCGTCGCTTTTTTCGGCACAGATGCGCGCCTCGATCGCATGGCCAATGGTGGCAACAGCGCTGTAGTCGGTTACCATTCCTTGTGCGATGAGGAGCTGTTCGCGCACTAAATCGAGTCCTGTCACCATTTCGGTCACGGGATGTTCGACCTGCAGGCGGGTATTCATCTCCAGAAAATAAAAACCCTGTGTTTCGGGATCGTACAGGAATTCCATGGTACCAGCATTCGAGTAACCGACTTGTTCGGCCAAGCGCACTGCAGCAGTGTGTAGCGTTTGGCGCACTGGCTCTGGGAGTTCAGGGGCAGGGGCTTCTTCGATCACTTTTTGGTTAAGCCGCTGCGCGCTGCAGTCGCGGTCGGAGATGACGAAATTTTTTCCGGCAGCATTGCCTAAAAGCTGCACCTCGATATGGCGGGCACGTAGTAAATAGCGTTCGACCACCACGCCGCGGTTGCGGTAAAGCCGTTCCGCTTCACGCAAAACCTTTTCCCACGCTGGATGAAGTTCAGAAAAGTCGGTGACGATTGCCTGTGCCTTGCCACCACCACCGGCAGAGGCCTTGATCACGAGCGGAAGCCCAATGCGCTCGGCCAACTTTTGGCGCTCGTCGGCAGAAAGCAATGCACCGTCGGGAAATTCCTCTCCGGGTAAAAGCGGGACTCCCGCAGCACGCGCCTCGCTACGCGCCCGGTTTTTTTCCCCCATGCGCTCCATGGCAGCTACTGGTGGGCCGACAAAAATCCGGCCTGCTGCTGCCACACGCTGGGCAAAACCGGCGTTTTCGGAAAGAAAACCATAGCCAGGGTGGATGGCATCGGCGTTTTCGTTTTGGCAGATGGCAAGCAGCTGATCCTGGTCAAGGTAGCCATTGGGCAAAAAGTGCGCGCTGTCGGCTTCGCGCACGAAAGGCGATTTGGCATCGTCTGCGGCAAAGACGGCGATGGTGCGGATACCCATGCTACGGGCGGTGCGTATGATGCGCCGGGCTATCTCCCCACGGTTGGCAATCAAAAGACTTCGGATCACACGCATTATTCTTCGACCGTCTGGTTGAGCAGGCGTAGGGTCTGTTCAAGCCGCTTTTTCATCCGCACCAACGACACTTTGGAATAAATTGCATCCTGCGGAAACTGCAGCATCAACTCAAACTGGCGCGCGGCAGTTTGGTAATCTTGTGAGTAAAATGCCGATTCGCCATAATAATAGTGGAGTTCTTTTTTGTACGGCCGGCGCGTATCGACGATGCGGAACCAGAGTGTGGCATCGTAGTATTTTTTCATGAGGAACGCGACCTTGCCCATGCCGATCAAAGCGTCGTTGAATTCCGCATCCTGCTTGAGGCAGTGCTTGAACACGTTGAGGGCCTCGGTGTTGCGCTTTTGTTCGAGCAGCGAATCGCCAAGGGCCACCAGCGCATCCAGGTTGTAGATATCATACCGGTATGCCTGCAAGAAATTGTGGTCTGCGGCATCGCGCTGTCCGGCCAATTCATAGCTTTTGCCAAGATAGTAATAGTTCTTGCTATATTGCGGCACAAGCGAAACACAGCGTTCAAATTCGGCGATCGCTTCGCGGTGTTGCTTGAAATAAAGATAGACCCGCCCCAGGTTGAACCTACCAGGAAAAAACTGCGGTTCGTGTTGGCGGAGCTCCTCAAAAATATCGCGTGCCCGGTCCATGTCGTTGGCCAGCACAAACGCCAGCCCTTCGTTATTTTTAGTCGTCGCCAAATCGTCTGCGCCCTCTGCCCACAAAAAGTCATTGCGGTTAGTGATGCGCGGCCTGGGTTTTTCGCTGCTGCTTTCTTGGTTTGTTGCGCGGCGCAGATCGGCTGCAGTGATGCGCTCGGGAAAGCGCCGGCTGCTTTCATCGACAATCACCCAGCCCATGGCAAAATCAAGCGGCGTCGGCTTAAAGCTGGACAAGAATTCCGGTGTGATTTTCGGATGGTAAATTTTCAAATCCGGATGGACAGGCTCTTTTTTGCGGCGCGAACTGCCGTGCCAGACCTCGTTGACAGCAAAAAGCACGCTACTGCAGAATAACGCCGTATAAAGCACAGAGGTCAAAACGACTGCACTGTGCTGCGCTTTTCTTGGTAGAGTTGGTCGCGCCATTCGAGGAGGTCTGCAAATTCTGCTGACAGGTCCTCTTGGGTTAGGGCTGCCCGCAGCGCCGGTTTCAGCGGGATGAAGCGATCCTCGACCGGGCGGACAAATTCGAGCGTGGCCGCAACTGTAATATCGGCGTAGCTGAATTGCCCCAGGAGGTATTTTTTGTCAGCCAGCGCCTGGCGTACTTCGCGCAGGAGTGCCCGCACTTTTTTCTTTTCCTCGGCGACAATCGCATGGCGGAATTCGTATTTCATGC
>JANWWX010000035.1 GCA_025057195.1 Leptospiraceae bacterium
ATCCCTTGACAGGGCCAAGTTTTCTTCACGCAGAATCTGGTTTTCGCGTTCCAAAAGCGTGGATTTTTTACCCAAAAGCACAGCCTCAGCCGCAATTTGTTCCGCACTGCGCTCGCGCCGGGCAAAAGCGCTGCAGCCATAAAAAAAAAACAGGCAGCAAATTCGCTGCCATAATCCATAAAAAAAGGCGCATGCCTGCGCCTTGAAGGATCGCTTTACAATGTCAACTTTATGCTTTTAGTTTACTGGCCTCACTTTCCAAAACGAAGTGCAATGGGCTTGCGAAAAAAGACCTCCGCCGGGGTTCGGAAGTTGAGGCGCTTGCGTGGGCGATTGTTCAATAGTGCCGCTGCCTCGTAAACCTGTTGCTGTGTTACCTCCCTAAAATTCATTCTCTTAGGAAACAGCTCGCGCAAAAGGCCATTCGTGTTTTCACCTGTCCCACGCTGCCATGGCGAACCTGGATCGCAAAAAAATACCACAATTCAGCACCTGTTCTAAATCCCGATAGCCACTCATCTCGCTGCCACGGTCATAGATAATACCACGCAGCTGTGAATTTACGAGGTCAGCAAAAAGATCGTGTACAGCTTTGTTGAATTCATCTACAGTTTTGCGTTCCAGTTTGGTCGCCAAAAGAAATCGCTAGTGCCTTTCAACGAAGGTGGCAAGTAACCACTGCCAATTTTGCCCTCCACCAAATCACCATCCCAGTAGCCACATTTGCGCCTGTTCGCGCCTGGCGAGGAAGGTCATGGATACGCAAAAACCTTTGTTTGGAAAGGTAGGTGTAAGGTCGCATTCCGGGTCTCCTTGTTTGTTTTGCAAGTCCACAACGGAATCCCGGATGCGGCCTTAAGCTATTTCATAAGCGTTGCACTTCGTTTTGGGATCTGCAGGCTTTTTGCCGGCGCAAAGTCTTCTCACGCAGCGCACGCGGCACCTGCTTTAGGTGCCAGACAATTCCCAGCAAGCTCAGCACGCGCAGGATATAATAAGTGAGGTCGATTTCCCACCAGTAAAAGCCCATGCGTGCCGAAGCCTGGTAGTAGTGGTGGTTATTGTGCCAACCTTCGCCCATGGTGGTCAGTGCAAGCAGCCAGTGGTTGCGCGAGTCGTCACCAGTGGCATAGCGTTGTGAACCCCAGCGGTGCGCCAACGAATTGATAGTGAAAGTAGAGTGGTACAGCACCACCGTGCTGAGGAAAAAGCCAATCCAAAGCCCTGGCCAGCCAGCGATTAACCACGAGGCAACGCCCAAAGTCCAAGGGGCAATCCAATCGTGCCGGGAAATAAACCGGATTTCAGGGTATTTGGCAAAGTCGCGCATTTCTTCGACAGGCACATGCTTATTTTTGGGGTCAATGATCCAGCCAATGTGCGCGGTGTAAAAACCATGCTGCTTGGGTGAATGCGGATCCTTTTGTGTATCGCTGTGGCGGTGGTGCAACCGATGGTGCCCTGCCCACCATAGCACTCCTTTTTGGGCAGAACTCTGTGCTCCAAATGCCAAGATGAACTGGAAGATTCGGCTCGTTTCAAAAGCACGGTGTGAAAAATAGCGGTGGTAACCTGCTGTGATGAAAAACATCCGCACCCAATAGAGCACAACTGCCAGCACAATGGCCTGGCTGGTGACTCCCGACCAGATGGCGGCAAGTGGCAGGAAGTGCAGGACAAAAAAAAGTTTCTCACCACTGAGCAAACGGCTGATGAGTGGTTCTCGGAAATTGGCCTGCTCTAATGGCTGGCTGCTTCCCGAAAGCTGTTCCAAAGAAAAGTCGCTATTGTGTTTCATGGTACCCATACGATGCCGAAAATCTATTTTGGGTTGCAAAAATTTTTAGCCTGGCTTGTGGTAATCACCCAACCATTAAACCATTATTAAAATGACCTTAGCAGTAAGCACCCAATCTTTGGTTATTTAGAAAGCCAAAAGTCACCAAGCACACCAAACCAATTGCTATGTTGCAATCCAGCGGCAAAACCCCGTTTTCTATCGCTACGCGTTGCCTACTATGGTGGCGGAGGGAGGTTTTGATGAAGAAAACTGTAAAAATTCGGTGTAAACATATCCCTCAGTGCCCCACATTTTGATTTTCATGTCGTAATTACTGAAAAACATTCCCCGGTCTTCAGCTTCCAAATGCTCCGCCCCGGGAACGATCCCCTCTTCAGCCAAGCATAGCATCACGAATACAAGATGCGACACCGACCAGCGCAATGAAAACGCGAGAGTGTGTAGCGAACAGTAGGTTTCCATGTCCCAATAGACCTGCACAATGGTGATACCATCGCTGCCGTCGTTGTGCGTGCGGAGTTTTTGCCGTGACGGTGGGTGCCGGCGCAGGTAGCGCAAATAGAATGCTAAGTTTGCCATGACAAAAGCATAATGTTTATGGCAAAGACCCTCCGCCGGCACCGGCAGCGAAATGCTAGTTTTGCGTTTTTCGTTCATAAGCCCCTCTATATATTAAATACCCAAAAATCGCGGAATTTTTTCAGTTTTTCTGAAAAATTTTTTGCTGTGCTGTGGTTTGAAGGGCTTTTACATAGAACTCAGCGTGCTGTGTGGCTTTGTGTTTTTTGATACCTTTGCTTGGGTGGTTACTGCTTACGTGTTGCAGTAAAAAAATTGACGCTTTGTCAATCTTTGAAGTGACATAATCCTGCACTGGCCATGCTCGCTGATATTTTCTCCCGGTACAAGACCGGATCCTCGCTTTTTTTTACTGTTGCCTTCTGCCTGACCTGCCTGATCTGGAAATCGAACATCATCTCGCGCACACTCAGCGGCAGCAGCCAGGTGTTGGACTTTTTCTCTGCAACTTTTTCATCATTTGGTAGGGGCATGGCGCGGCTTGTCGATAGCTATGGCACTTACGAGGCGGTGCGCCAAGAGCGTGATGCGTTGCGGGAAAAACTAAAAGCGCATCTCGATCTGCAGATAGAATTGGTGCGGTTGCGCGAGGAGAATGCCAAACTCCGCCAGGCGCTGCAACTGCCACCTTTGACCTCATATCCGGTGGTGCTGGCGGAGGTGATTTCGCAGGACCCCGACAATTGGTTTCGGACAATCATCATCAATAAGGGCAGCAGCGATGGCATCACGGCCTATATGCCGGTGGTCGCGCTCCAACCCCAAGAGAGCTCTGGGCAAACCAACCTCGTTGTGGGCGTGGTGGGCAAGATCATCCAAGTCAATCCACATTCAGCACGCATTTTGCCCCTCACTGACCAATTTTCACGTATCGGTGTGCACTTAAAGAAGACAGGCCACTGGGCATTGCTGATCGGCCAAAGTCCGCAGCAAGAAAAGCCATGGATCGATTATTTGAGCTTGGGGGTATTCCTCAGTCCTGGCGACGAGCTTTTGACCTCCGGCGGTGATGGTATTTTCCCGCGCGGGCTACCCGTTGGGCGGGTCGGTAAACGCATTGAGCGGTTGGGGAGCTTCCAGCGGGCAGAAGTGGAGCCTGCCATCGATTTCCATAAACTTGATTTCGTCGTTGTCATCCAAAAGAAAGTGGAGACAGAAACACTGCAATTTTTGCCGCTTCGGCCCGAAAACATCGAAGAACCCAAATTGCCAGCTGCGCAACCAGGGGTTGAGAAAATGCCACCACAAAGCGTTGATAATAAAACAAAAGAGACTACGGATACCCCATGATCTTGGAGAAAATTGCCATCGGTATTGCCATTTTCGTCTCTTATTTCTTACAGACCAGCGTGGATTTTTTTGCGTTGGGCCGGATTAAACCAGATTTTTTGTTGCTGTTGTCGCTATATTTCGCCCTGAGCCGTGGCTCTTTTACTGCCCTTTGGATCGGCTTCTGGGGTGGACTCTTGCAAGACATCAATCTGGGTGGGGTTGTGCAGCATGCGCAAAACGAAGTGCAGTTTTATATCGGCACCTCGGCACTGGCCAAAACCATAGTCGGTTACTTAGCAGGTAAGGTTGCACCTTGGATTAACCGGGAAGCCAACAAACTAGTCGTGGTCTTAGTATTTTTTGCCGCCATCACCAAAGGCATCATCATGTTTCTCACAGTTGCCATTTTCCACTCGAGTGCGCACGCCTCAGCGTTGGTCACCATTGTGTTGCCTGAGGCACTGTACACGGCGCTGCTGTCACTGGTGTGGTTCCGACTTTTAGAATGGGCTTTCCCCATTTCTGAAAAGCCCAGCAATCTGGCGATCATCCGCCGCATCTGAGATGGCTGAGACAATCCGGCAATTCCACCTCCGGCGTAGGCTTGAACGGCGGCTGACTGCCTACACCATTTTCATTTTTATCGTATTGGCCGTGATTGTGCTACGTTTGATTGATTTACAGCTTTTGCGTGGGGAAGAGTTTTATGAAAAGTCACAACGGGTAATCCGCCGTGTCGTGGCGCTGGCAGCCCCGCGAGGGGAATTTTTCGCCCGCAACTACACCAGCCGAGAAAAAGCAACCTACATTGTTTCCAACTCTTCGGCGGTTTCTTTGAGTGTGATCCCAGCGCATTTTCCCAAAAAGGGGGAGCTGCGCGACTTGGTCACAAAGCTGGAGCGCCTGCTGCGCTACCCGCCAGGCTCGCTCGTGCAGAAAGTGTCGGAAAACCGCGCCCGCGCGCACGAGGAGATTGTCTTGATCGAGGATCTGAAGCCAGAGCAGATCACAGTGATTGCTGACTATTATCTAACCTTTTCCAAGCTTTTGATTCGCCCAGTGTCACGGCGCTACTATAACTTGGGTCGTGCTGCAGCCCACCTGACTGGTTATATTGGACTGCCCAACCAGCGAGAAATAGCAGCCGGCATACGCAGTTATCAATACACTGGCAAAAATGGCCTCGAGGCCTACTACGATGCCTTGCTGCGGGGAGAAGATGGCGAGATTGTGCAGATCAAATCGGCCACAGGTGATATCGAGGAGCAACGGGTGCTGCGCAATTTTATTCCAGGCAATAACCTAATCCTGACCATTGATGCCGATTTACAGCTCACTGCGCACCGCGCGATGGGCGATAAGACAGGAGCGCTGATCGCAATCCGACCTTTTAGTGGGGAAATTCTCGCCTTGGTTTCCAAACCTGATTACGATCCCAATGTTTTGGTGGCTCTGGATCATCCCGAACGTGCGACACATATCCGCACCATGCGGGAGGAAAAATCAGAACTCAACCGTGCGATCTCGACAAAATACCCGCCAGCTTCCACGTTTAAGCCATTGGTGGCCCTCGCTGGGCTTGAAGAGAAAAGGTTGAGTAAAACAGACCAATTTTTTTGTCCAGGCCATTTTGTTTTGAAAAGTAGTTATGCAGGCTATCCAGACACCACTTTCCACGACTGGGCAAGGCATGGCAGCAATGATCTCATCGGCGGCATCGCCCAGAGTTGCTCTGTCTATTTTTACGAAGCCGGCTACCGGATGGGTGCTGAGCCGATCATTAAATATTCGCGCTATTTCCGCCTCGCCGAGAAATCCCAGATCGATCTGCCCTACGAAATAAATGGCTTTGTCCCTGACAGTACCTGGAAAGAGAAAACTTATAACACGCGTTGGTTTGATGGCGACACGATTAACCTATCGATAGGCCAAGGTTTCATCGAAACCACCCTGATAGGCATGGTGGGCTTTTATAGTGCTGTGGCGACCGGCGGCACCATTTACAAACCACATCTCGTCAAAGAAGTACGCTTTGCAGAAAATGATCAGATCAAATACCAAGTGAAGCCAGAAATTTTGGACCAGATTCCGCTCTCACGCCCGGCTGTGCAAACTGTCCGTGAGGGACTGCGGGCAGTGGTGCTGCGCGGCACAGCAGCCCAAGTGTTTCGGGTACCTGGTATTATCCCTGTGGCTGGCAAGACCGGAACCGTACAGACCAGGTCTGGGGATCGCTTCAACAAGGCATCACAGCACGGCTGGTTTATCGGCTATGGTCCTTACGAAGGAGACCCGAAAGACATCCTCGTCGTCGGTGTCATCGTCGAACACGGTATTGGCGGAGCGGTGGGGGCCGCCCCAATCGCGCGGGATGTCTTCGTGCGCTATTCGCAAAAACTGCGAACAGGGGGCATCGACTGATGGAACGCCTAGCACGTATCGACTGGCTATCGGTATTCGTCGCTGTGGCGTCCTCCTTGATTGGTGTGGTAGTGCTCTATGGCGGTGGCGTCACCGGTGAAGACTTGGCCATCAAAAAATTTATCTGGCTACTCATCGGTGTCGGTGCGATGTTCTTATTTGCCAACATAAACTACCAACTGCTTGGCTCATTTGCACCGATCATCTACGCCGCAGGCATATTATTATTGCTACTGGTCCTGATCCCATTTTTGGGTAAAGAAGTCAAAGGAGCCCGCTCGTGGTTCAGTTTTGCCGGCATCAGTTTCCAACCTGCGGAATTGATGAAGTTGGCGTTGGTCATCGCCCTCAGCAAATACTTGGTTTTGCGCGAATCTGAAATAGGTAAACTAAAAGAGCTCATTATCCCAGCGCTGCTTGCCGCTTTGCCCGCTTTTTTGGTCGGCGTGCAGCCTGATCTGGGCGGCGCGGTGATGTTCCTGGCCATCCTTTTTGGGATGCTATTTATCGGCGGCGCCAACACCGCCGTGCTTTTTGGCTTTGCCATCATTGGTTTTTTCGCCCTATTTACACCCATGTATTTGGAATACGAACGCTATGTGATTGTGGACGATATCTACACCAGGTTACGCGAAACCCATTTTCGGCTGGCTGACGCTGTGCGGATCCTGAACTTTGAAGTTTGGGAAGTCGCCGAAAACCTAAACTATAACACCCGCATGGTTGCCGACCGTAACCTGGCTATCTGGGCTAAAGAAACCCTGGCTACGGGCGAGAATTTAAAAATTTTTTGGCAAACGGCGGCAGCCGTGGAGGCAGAGAATCCCTCGCTGCTGAGGGATATGCTGCGCAACACGGCAGTGATGCTCAGCGTGGGAGCCACCGGTATCCTGTTTTATGGTCTCGGCATCCTAGGCCATTTCATGACCGGAGCACAATGGATGCGCCGCGTGGCAAACCTCATGCTGATCATCGGGCTTTCTTTCACCGCAGGCTGGATGTCGAATAAGTTCATCAACTTCAAACCACACCAGGTAGTGCGGATTGTCTCGTTCGTCAATCCGGATAAATTCCAAAAAGGCGCAGGCTACCAATTGCGCCACTCGCTGATCACCGTTGGTTCCGGAAAGTTTGCAGGCAAAGGACTTTTTCAAGGCGACATGACCAAGGGGGAAACCCCGTTTTTACCAGAATGGTATAACGATTTTATTTTTTCAGTGGTCGGAGAACAGCTTGGATTTTGGGGCGTATCGCTCTTGCTTTTGCTACTTTTTGGCCTGATCCTGCGGGCAGTCCAGGTGGCCATGACCTCCAAGGACGATTTTGGTGCGATGTTGGCATCCGGTATTGGCCTTATTTTTTTTCTCCATGTCGCCATCAATATTGGCATCGCGCTGGGACTTTTGCCAGTGACCGGCATCCCCCTAAGCTTCGTCAGCTACGGTGGTTCCCACATGCTACTCTGTTTCATCAGCACAGGCATCCTGATCAATATCCACCGGCGCCGCTTCATCAACGCCTGACACCTCTAAAGTTGCTTTAGGATCAACTGGCAAAGCCGGTTCAGGCCCTGGCCGTCCAGTGCAGACAAAATGTTAGGGCTTTTTTCCAAACGATGGAGAAAATCCTGTGCCAGCTGCTGGTGGTAGTCGCTAAAAGCATAAAGCGCAATTTTTTTTCCCAAGTAGCAGGCTTCAAAGAGCGTCTGGCCAAAATAGCACGGCACTGCCGCACAATCTGCTAAGTGTTGCAAGAATTGGAGTGGTGAAAGTCGCCTTTGCCCCTTGGGCCAGCCCGCCGCGGCATAAGCCTCCTCGGCACTGTGGTACCAAACGAAGTTGGCGTCGGATACTCGCGGCGGCTTTTGCGTAAGCCAGGGATGGAGCAGCACAGCAGAAAGCGCGCGGGAATATTCCGAATCGCTCATGGCAAAATGCGGCAGCGCGTCATATGCAATGTCAGCCTGAAGCCTGCCCGGCCCGCGGTTATCGAGTGCAATTTTGGTGGCCCGACTTTTTAGCGCCCAATCGGGGAAGGCACTATCACGGCAGTCGAGCAATACCACGCGATAACCGGAAAATGGTGGTATCGCTTCACCACCCAGTAACCATTTCGCGACAGTTACCTGATGCCGTTTGAGTGCCAAAGCCAATTGGTGCAGGCGCAACGAGTGGCCGCTACCGATCGCTTTTTCGGGCATGGTCAGAAGCAACACCCGGGACATGTGCTATTGTCCCTTTGTCAGGATTTTTTTCCAGCGGCGTAAAAAGTAATCGCGCGAAAGCCATTCCATCTCGCGCGCAATTTTGGTGCGCTCAGGCACTTTTTGCCGGTAGCGGCGGATGTGCCCAATCAGGGCATCGGCGGAGCCAGTGTCCACTTCTGCGCCAAATATTGGATCAGCCAGTAGCTCCGCCATGCCTTGCGAGGGATGCGCCAAAACAGGAATGCCGCAACGCAGCGCCGCCAGCGGCAGGTGGTCGAGTTCATGCGCTGCACCACAGATGAGCGCGCGCGCACCTCCTAAATAATACGCCTTTTCTGCATTGGAAATTTTTCCAGTGTAAAGAATGTTGTCTGGCACCAATTCGCGAAAAAGTGGCACCGGGCGGAACTCCCGCAAGACCACCAAGGTATCTTTGAGGCAGGAAAAAAGGGGGAGCAGCACATGGAGATCGGTAGCATCGCTGGCAACAAAGTACTCTTGCTGTGCCGAAT
>JANWWX010000036.1 GCA_025057195.1 Leptospiraceae bacterium
TTGCGCCTGCTGTTGCAACGCCACAAGAAAAATCCCCAAGCGCAGTGGCAGCAACTCCGTTCCTATCGCGATTACTTGCGATATACCGAGACCAAGCGGCGTAACTTCTTGCGCCGTCGTGACCGCCTACTTTTGGCTGTGGAGCGGCTTGGGGTTGAAGCCGCCGCTGCGACAGGAAAAAGAAAGTTGGCGCTCAAGCAAAAGCTAACCAAGGCACGTAAAAAGTTTTTTTCCATCGACACGCGTATTCCGCTCCGGATAGTGGCCGCAGTGAGCGGGGATTCCATTGCCACGGTGCAGAGGCGACAGAAAGAGGCTATCGCCTGGCTTAAAGAGGCTTATGTCGCATTGGGCCAACAGCAGACCGCTCCGATTAGGAAATTCATAGGAAAAGGCGAAAAATGAAACGTAACCCCAAAACCATCACCCGCAATAAAAACAAGGCTGCCACCAAAGTCGCAAAGCGAAAGCAAGCTAATTTGAAAGCGCAAGAAAACACCAACCCAAATGGGTTGGACGATGGCCTCTCTCCGTTCTCGCTGACCCCCATTCTCAGCGAGGAAGACATTCTCACAGCTTGGCAGGTACTGGGAGACGAGGATTTCGTGCTCGATGAGGAAATCTGGAACAATTTTTCCAGTCGAATCCGACTGGAGCTCATTAAAGCAGGCTATGCTTTTAGGTTAGTGCATGATGGGGATTGCCTGCTGCCTTGGACTGCAACACCGGCACCGGCGTTCCGCAGCCAAGGCCAAATGGATTATCTCAAGGCCAGCAATTTCACTGTCTTGCGGCCGGAGTTGCCAGGGGTAGTCTTTGATCTCAAAATTAGCGCAGGGCCACAATCACTGCTTTTGGAGTGGGTGCTGCGGCGTAGCGATGCTGGTGCTAGCGCAGGCCACATGGCACTTTACTGCGATGGCGAGCTCGTGGAGGCCGTCAATTTACGCCAAAACCGCTGCCAGATGGAACTGACCGCAGAGGATACTGGCGACATTGCATTTTATTTTCTCGACGCGGAGACTGGCCGGCAAACCAAAGTGTTGGAGCTTAGCCTGTAACATGCAAACAATAGCCAGCCGCAAGGTAGTGACAATCGATTACCAACTTTCGGAAAATAACAGCGCAGAAATGCTCGAGGAAGGCACACTCGACTACCTGCACGGTTTCAACAACCTACTGCCCGCATTAGAGCGCTTTCTGGATGGGAAAGCAGAGGGTTTCTCCGGGAGCATCAAAATCGCAGCTAAGGATGCCTTTGGCGACGCCGACCCAGCACTGGTCTTCCGCATTCCAAAAGACAGCATCGAAGGGGTGGACAGGATACGGCCAGGGATGTTGATCGAGCTGGAAAGCGCAGAGCAAATCTTGCCAGCGATGGTAAAATCCATCGGCGATGACCATGTTGTGGCAGATGCCAACCATCCCTACGCGGGCAAGGACCTCCTTTTTACCGTAACGGTGAAAGCGATCCGCAACGCCACAGCAGAAGAGCTAGCGCACGGCCACGCCCACGGCAAGCACGGACACCACCACTAATCCCAATTCCGCTGTCATCGTGCATGTGGCGTCTTTTTCTTGTGGGAGCTTTTCCCCCGCCAGAATGCTACCCCAAAAAACACGATAATGAGTAGGCTTGTCTGCCAGTTGGCAACATGCCATAACCTAACATGGAGCACTGCTTGGACGGCTTCAAGGCCGAGCTTGATTCCTACCACCAACACAGCAAGCATCGCCGCCGATTCGAGTTGTGGGTAATTTTTGAGTAACTGTATGAAAAGTTTGGCAAAAAGCCTCAAGCTAGTGACACCAAAAAATGCCCCCCAAAAGAGGACCCAAAAGTCACGCGTCAGCGCAATACCCGCACCGATGGAATCAAACGAAAACAGTATGTCAGTCCATTCGACGGAAATGATCGCAGCCAAAAGTGGGTACCGCCGGCTGCGGATTCTATTCTCTGAAGGGTTTTTTGCGCTTTTATTTTTTGACTGACGCACAGCAAAACTATAAAGCGCATAAGCCACAAGCGCAGCAAAACTCCACCAGGTAGGAATGGCGATACCGTAAAAAGTGACTTGGTTACCACTTAGAAAAAATATTGTCCCCAAAAGCCCAAGCACGGTGAGATCGGCCAAAAGCAGTTGGTAGCGATTTAGGAAAAACTCCCCGGCCATATTCACGAGGTAGTATGCACCGAGCGCCATCACCCATTTTTGCTCCAAGATAATTCCTGCCAAGAGCAAGAAGATAAAGCGAAAGAAAAAGGCACCCCATACTCCCCAGGTCAATGCGCGGTGCGCATCCTCAGTCCCAAGATGCCGGACCTGCATGGCCAGCACCGTCGCATTGTCGAGCCCCAGTATCCCTTCGAGCAATGCCAGCGTCAACACTGTCACCACACCAGCGGAGACAAAAAGTTCGGAATTCCTGCCAGACGTAAGTGGGGTATAATCGGCCATGAAGCCTGTGCTGTAATCCAGCACCATCAGCCCCAAAAAGAATAGCGCTGACAGGAAAAGCGGCCAGTCGCGGCGGAGAAAATCCATTCAACGAAAATGGTAAACTTCAAAGCGGTCAGCAAAGATGCGGATTCCATAAACTTCACCGGCGAGTGTCTGCCAAATTTGCCGCCACTCGGTCGGTCGGCCTGTGGGTTCGATGACCAGCGCGTTTCGCAGATCCCCATCGAACGAATAGCGTGATATGCGGATACGGTGATTTTCTACACTCTGCCAAATGCCAACGCCGTCACTGCCTTGCGGCAGGTAGGGATGATCCTCTGCGTTGCTCAGGCGGGAAAAAACGGTGTATACTTTGTCCCCAGACAAAGTTTTGACCTTGACAATGCGGTAGGCTAGCATAAGCTGCTTTTTCTCCGACTCAGGATCGATGCGGTCAACCCGTGCTGTGAGGAGGATGCGGTCCCCGGAATAAAAGGGATAGATGTATTCGCAGTGAGCAACGGAGTTTTTGTCTTTGAGCATCTCGATCTGTTTTTTGTCCAACGCTACGGCCTCGCAATCAGCCTGTCTGTACTCAAAAGCTAATCGGTTGCCTTCATAGCGATCCAAGTGCAACTCATCAAGATAGCGGTAAAGCACCCAGAGATGGCCACGCGTGTCCGTGTCGAACCACAAAATGTTTTCAAAGGCGAGTTCAGCAAAGCCCTTGCGCCCAATTGTGTGTAACAACCGTCCCTTAAAATCGAAATGCAGTATTTTATAGCCACCGCGCGCTGCAGCATTTTTCGCCTCGGATTCGGGTGGTAGGTAATTTTCGACGAAAAAATCGTCATTTTTTCCCATGCTAATCCGGCCTGGGATGCGCAAGGCCTCGAGTCCCTTGCTGTCAGTCCGCTTTTCTCCCCCGCGCAGGCTGAAAACCGGCTTGCCGGAACGGTAAAGCCTGATCGTGCGCTGCGAAGGTTCGGCAAATGCCACCCAATCCTGGTACACACCCACCCGGCTAGGTATCTCGTGGTAAATCCCCCCCTGCTTGGGAAAACTGGCCTTGTCCTCACCAATGGGGAGGCTCAGCACTTTTTCAGGGTACAATGTGCTGCTGCGTAGTCGGACACAAGTGGCCAACAGGGGCAGTAAGATGAGGAATTTTGCTATGCGCACTGCAAAGCCTTTGCTAATTGTCGAGTGTTGCCGGAAACAGAAATTACCTCGCTAAAGGTAAACCCATGCATGTTTCAGCACAACTCCTGCAGTGCCTGCTGTGGTCTATTTAACCTGCCATTTTCTGAACACGAACGCCGACTTTGGCTAAAAAAAAATACAGAGGAATTTTTAGCACTCGACATCAGCCAAAGCGAGACGATCGTTGCCTTCCGCCAGGGCAAGGAAAAGGAACTTTTGCCGCAGCGCATCCGACAGGATATCTATGTTTGCCCGTTTGTCGGCATTGTTTCTGGTAAAAAAATCGGTTGCCTGCTCCATCCCAAGGGGTCACCGCACCCGCAGATCCAGCTATGGCCGCACCCACAGAATTTTTCTTTTTATGGGGAAAGCATTTGCCTCAGCTACGACTGCCTGGTCAAAGAGCGCATGCTTTACCGCGCGGATTTTTTTCTTTGGGCCAAAAAGGCAGATCCCCTGCACTACTCCCGGCTCGCCTGCGACCATCTCTTGCACCGAGCACTGGCCAAAATAGCCCCCACAGGATCTGACCCATTTTTATTCGCTTTTGGCCTGGCTCTACGCGCGCTATCGGGTGGTGACAACCTCGTTTGAGGATATCGCTGGCCATGTTCCAGAATCCGCTGCAGCACTCAGTGCTTTCTTGGCTGATCGCATCGCCTCAAGTCCCTATGCTGGTGCCAACAAGTTTCCACTGTTTGAGAAGCTGCTTTTGCGCCAACTGGCGCCAACAGCATCCCAAGGCATCAACAAATTTGGAAAATCCTACGACAGGCTTTCTAACTAAACTCTAGCATGGCATGGGTATTGGCCAAAAGGATAAGCATAAGACTGGTGCAAAAACTCCGGTGAAACTTTATAGGTCCCAAAAAAATAGAAAGATTCTAAAATTTTAGTTATAATGTGGTTATAATGCAGAGCAAGTCAGAAATCGCCGAATTTCTGCGCCAGCGTGGGATACGGCTGTCGCTGCCTAAGTTGGAAATCGCAGCGCATGTCTTCCGCCAGCACCGCCATTTCACTGCCGAAGAAATTTTCCGGGAGATCAACAGCGAATACCCACGCGTGTCGCGCGCCACCGTGTTCAATGTGCTCAACGCATTTGTGGCACATGGTCTTCTGCGCAAGGTCGATGTGCGCAGCGACGCACAGGTTTTTGATTCCAATACCAGTGAACATGACCACGTCGTGGTGGCGGCCACCGGGAAAATTTATGACGTCACTATCCCAGAAAAAACGCGGCAGCTGCTATTGGAGCAGCTGTGGCAGCAAAACCCACACCTGCCGCGCAACCCCAAGGCTTCGGTAATCATCCACGTTTGACCTGTGCGAGGGCTGCCAACTCCGAAAGCAGGCGATCAAGCACTGGGTTTGTAGCCTCACGCACTGGCTTTGGCGGCACGGCTTGTTTTTCCCCTGTTGGTTTATGCCAAAAGATGCGGCGCGAGGTACGCGTGCGCAGTGTGAGTTCGATACCATATTTTGCTGCAATTTTTTTGCGCAGCGCGTTCGCTAAAAGCGCAATCTCGTTGGCGAAAGTACTGTGGTCGCATACGACATGCAGGACATTTTCCGCCAGCGCAATTGGCTGGGAATGCTGTGCCAGCAGTGCCCCGGCAATTTCGGGCCAGTCGGCACGCAGGCGCTGTAGCAAAAAATCGCGTTCAAAGCGGCGCACTTCCTTGGGCTCAAGCAACGCCAGGAATTCCGTCCAGTCACTGGCATTAAACCGAGTGATCCCACCATCCATTGTGCGCAAACTTCGCCGGCTTCGCAAGCCCCGTACTTTATTGTGGTGTCGGTTAGCCCTCAGCATTATTGCAAATATAAAACTACCGAAACACCAAGTGCGTACATATAAAAATTATCCCTATGCGTTTATGGTCATTTCTCGTCACCTCGCTTAGAGGGGGACGAAGCCTGCGGTTTAAGCAAAAATTTCTTGGTATATTGTTTCTCGACGCCTGCTGGTTTGAGCGGTAACGGGTGATTGTTCACACCAACAAAAAGTGGGATCATGTCGCTATAATGCTCGGATTCGGGGTTGCCCGAAATCCCCATGTGCGTGATCAACTCTGCCGGTTCCTCCGCGGAAAAATCCACCAGAAAGCGCATCGCTGGGATCAACCATACCTGGTGCGAGCTTCCCCACTGCGTGCCGGCCACATTGAGCGTGTAGAGATCACCGCCAGCGGCATGTGGGCCACGGTTAAAATAAAACGAAAGCCATTTTAATTTGCGGGTAAATTGGTGCTGCCAGTAGTATTGGTGGAGTTTACCCCAGGCCCAGTTTTCGCGCGAACTGCCCATCTTTTCCTCGCATTCGGCAATGGCATCGGCCAGGGCTTGCGCGAAAATATCCGCCTTGCTTTCCTTTTTGTCGGGAGTGTGGGTGTTATCCCAAAACGGGCTATCCTCGCGCGCCTGCAGGTGGTCGCGCACGGCGTTGTACGAACGCTTGTTGATCGCAAGAAAATTCTGCCAAAGTGCGGAATCGGTGCCACCTAACTCATCAGCGAATGTGCGCACGGCCATTGCCGAAACAAAGCTTTCATAGACCGCAGCGGGTGCTGAATCTTTGCCCAAGTTCCCATCAAAATCACGCAGGATGGCAAGGGCTTCCTCGGCGCGAGCTTTGTCCTCAGGCCGCAGAAGCGCGATCGCGTTGCGTAGCGCTGCGTGGAAGCGCGGTTCAAAAAGCAGTTTGTGCGCGGCACGGGCTGCCGGTGAAAGGGTGTCTGCCTGGATTCTGGCCATATCCTCCCGTGTGTGCTGCTTTTGGGCAGCCAAGAGCTCCTCAGCCCGCTCAATGCGGTCGGAGCCATACCACGATGCAGAAACCCAAAGCTCGGTGGAATCATCCCAGATGCGATGGTTGGCGGTGGCCCAATACCCTTTTTTCGGATTAAGCACTGAAGGATTTTCCGAGCGCGCATAGTAGCCATCCCATTCGTGCTCGCCATTCCAACCGATGCGCGGGAAAAGCCCCATCACGCCGCGGCGCACGGGGTAGCGGCCGGTGGCCACCCAGCCAATGTTTTTCTCATCGGCATAGACCATGTTGAGGTATATCCCACTGACCTTGTCGAGTGCCTTGCGCGCCTCGGCCATTGTCTTTGCCTGTGCGAGTTCAAACATGCCTTCGAACGTCGTTTCTGTTGCGCCGACTGAAGTTTTGAACGCCAGGCCGTAATCGCTGCGCAGGTTTACCGAAAACTGGCGATCCGGGAATGGGTGCTCAAGGGCGGTGTTCAGTAAGACGCCGTGGCGGGTGCGGATGCGCCGCAGCCGGTAGGGGGCCTTGCCTTTGATAGGTATTTCTTCCTCCGTTACTTTTGCATCGAGCCAACGGCCTTTATACAAGTATTGCAGCTTGCCATCTTTTTGGCGCAACTCTTCGAGGAAAATATCCTGGTTATCGGCCATGACCATTGTGGCCCCCCAGGCAAGTTTGCCATTGGTGCCAAGTGCGACAATCGGTGTTCCCGGCAAGGCCACTCCCGCAGCACGGTATTCAGGGCATTCCAGGTTCATGATATACCAATGCGAAGGCACCGCCATCTGCAGGTGAGTATCGTTGGCCAAAAGCGATTTGCCGTTTTTGGCCCGGGCTGGGGCAACCACCCAATTGTTCGACGCCGGCAGTGAGGGTATGAGTGCTTGCCAGAGACTTTCCGAACTGGGCAGGGCCGCCAGCGGCACCGGTTCGGTGGCAGAAATTTTTTTCCAGTCGATGTCCTTAAGGTGTTCTGCCTCAGCAAAAGGCAGCGGGGCATCGTTATAGACCGGAAAAAGCCAAACGGCCTTCTGCCAGCCCAGGTGTGCTGCAAACTTCAAGAATGCCAGCTCCTCGATGTGGTTAATGGCCAAGAGGAAGGAAAAAAGCTGATAAAGTGCTAGTGAATCCTGCGGCTGCCATTCCTCAGGGGTAAGTTGCAAAAGCAAAAACTCGGCTTGCGTTTTGGGAAATGCCTTACGCCGGGCGTTGACACCGGCAGCGAAAGCGCGTAGCGGGGCACGCAATTTTTCAGGAATCCGCTCGTAGTTTTTCTGTGCCAACTCGCGCAAGCCCAACGTGCGCATGTAGATATCCATTGCCAGCGCGTCGCTACCCAGCACCTCCGCTAGCCGACCATATGCCATGCGGCGCAGGAATTCGATCTGGAAGTCACGGTCGGACGCCATGGCAAAACCAGCAGCAAAAACCAAATCGTTCAGATTCTGCGCTTTGATGTAGGGCACGCCCAAATTGTCACGGCGGATCTCCACTGCTGCAGAAAGGCCTGCGATCTTGAGCTCGCCTTCTTCGGGGACTACACTCTGGCGCAACCAGAGGCGCAGTCCCACATAACTTGCGATCAAAACGCCTAAAACAATGGCTATTAGCCAGCGCGTGTAGCGGCGCGGGCGGGGAGTTTCTACTGTGTAATCAGGGCGTGGCCGTGGTTCAGCTTCTGCTTTTTTGGTAACTGGCTCGTGGGAAACTAAATACAGCGCGTTGAGCTCTTTTTCGGTGACGGGTTTATCGCTTTTGCGGGCCCTGCGGACGTTTTTAGTTTTAGCCTTGCTACTTTTTTTCGGTTTGCCTATTTTCGCTTTATGGTTTGCCGCTTTCGCAGTACTGCCTTTTTTAGGTGCCATGCCGGAAGCTCATCGCAAAAAGCTCAGACCGGCAACTCAATTTCAAAGGCGATCAACTCACGCTGGTCTTTTTCGTCATAAAGGCTGGTACACCGTACTTTGCCGCGGTGGCAGTGCACAACTTTCTCGACCAGCGCCAAACCTAATCCATAGTCGAGTGTGCCGTACTGTTCGTGTATGGTCTGTGCGATACGGAAAAAAGGAGTAAAGATTTGGCGGCGGTATTGTTCTGGGATATTATAGGAATGCTCGGAATCCTTGTGTGTGGGATTTAGCACAGTGATCGTCACGCAGGTATGTGAATTCATGAGCAAGATAGTAATTGTTTCTTGTGGTGGTGAGAACTTCAATGCGTTGAGCAGTAGCTCACGCAATGCCTTGATCAGGAATTCTTGGTTGATCTTAACGACAGAACCGGCATGGCGGTGTGGCAATTCGCTGATTATAATCTTGTTTTGGCGGATGGCTGCCAGTGGCTCCAATTCCAACACAAGGTT
>JANWWX010000037.1 GCA_025057195.1 Leptospiraceae bacterium
CGAACGCGGATCAAGCGCTTCCTCCAAAAGTGCTATGGATTGCTCCGAAACCGCTTTGCGGGAAGAATTAGTCTCGTAGAGGAAATGTGCTGCTTTGGTCGCAGCCAGTGGGTCTTCGGCAGTCAAAAGTTCCAGTGCCAGCATGGCGTTACCCATCCGTCCTGCGGCGTTGATGGCCGGCGCAACCCGGAACGCCAAATCCTGTTCGCTGATCGCGCTCTGCAAATTGAGCCGCTTGAGTAATGCATCAAGCCCTGTGGGTAATTTTGCCTGTTCATGGTTCATCACTGCCAGGCCTGCGCGGATCATAATCCGGTTATCGGCATAAACCGGCATCAAATCCGCGACAAGCCCAATTGCAGCCAAAGCTAAATATGGCTCCAGGATCCTACGCGATTTGCGGAAACTAGCAGACTGCACCAAGTTGAAAATCTCAACAGCAGAAAATGCCTCTGGCAGCGCGCGATAAAACTCCCACAGCCGAAAAACAGCATGGTCTTGGCGTGCCATGTGCGCAAAAATAGCCAAAAGGTCATGACAACCTTCCGGCGGGTTTGGGCCGATGAAATACTTGCGCTGGCAAGACGCAAAATCGCTTTGTTCGTCGCGCACACCATTGGTGAGGACAAATTGCTCGCCAGGAGTTTTGATGCCAATCGGCTCACCGTATTCTTTGCTATAAGAAAAAAGCACTGCCTGGATAAAACGTAGCACCACCGCCGCAGTGGCATAGTCACGCACGAAATCGGGCTCGGCCAGACGCTTGGGATTGACAAAGGCCTCCACTTCAGGAAAATCCGTGCTCTGCTCAGGAATGAAGTGGTGGTCAATGATGATGATTTTAGTGCCTGTTTCCGCTTTCAGCCGAGACAACTCTTGCTTATTGGACGAACCACAGTCGAGGGTGATGAGGAGCTCTGGGTTTTCTGCGGCAATGCGCGCGGCGACCTCGTCAGTGATGCCATACTTATCTTGCTCGCGTGGTAAAAGTGCAGTAATTTTTTCGCCAGGAATGCCGAGTTTGTGCCGGCAGAAAAGCCAGAGCATGGCTGTGGAAGTGATACCGTCAGCGTCGCGATCCCCATAAAGCACAAGTTTTCGCAGTTTTGGGCCCTCGGCAAAAGCACGCAATAGCTTTACCGCCTCCGCCATATCGGGTAGGGCAAAAGGGCTGCGCAATAAATAAAACTCTGGCACGAGATAACGCAACGCGTGTGCGCGCAGTGTATCTTCGTCTATTTTTTCTCCAGCGTAAAGTGCCAGGCGGTCGAGAAAGCGGTGGTAAATTGCCTCTGCCAGTAAAGACGGCCTGTTGCTTGTGCGGCTGAACCAATCGCGCATGTCAGCGCATCACACAGCTGCCAGAAAAACGGGCACCGCGCTGGATTTCCAATTCGGCACAATGGATGTCGCCGGTGAGCTTGGAGGAGGCGGAAAGCTGCACCGTGTCGGCATGCACAATGTTGCCCTGCATGCTACCTTCTAACTCTACATCGCGCGCACTGATATTGGCCTCGACCACCGCCTTTTCCGTGATTTTGACCCGGCCCCGTGCCACCAGGCTACCGCTGAGCCGGCCTTCGATTACCACAGCATGGTCGGTTTCGACTGTGCCGCGGAAGACCATGTCTTCGGCGATAGTAGTAAAATCTTGCCGTTCTGCCATGCCGCAGGTGCGGGAGTTTTTCTCACTGCTGCAAGAATTTTTTATGTCTGTAAAAATGGTGACCCCCAAGCAAAAGATCAAAACACACAGAACCCACAGCGCACTGAGTTCTATGTAAAAGCCCTTCAAACCACAGCCCGGCAAAAAATTTTCCAAAAAGCTGAAAAAATTCTACGATTTTGTGGTATATAATATATAGAGGGACTTATGGACGAAAAACGCAAAACCAGTATCTCGCTGCCGGTGCCGGCGGAGGGTCTTTGCCATAAACATTACGCTTTTGTTATGGCAAACTTGGCACTCTATTTGCGCTACCTGCGCCGGCACCCACCGTCACGGCAAAAACTCCGCACGCACAACGATGGCAGCGAGGGCATCACCATTGTGCAGGTCTATTGGGACATGGAAACCTACGGTTCGCTACACACTCTCGCGTTTTCATTGCGCTGGTCGGTGTCGCATCTTGTATTCGTGATGCTATGCTTGGCTGAAGAGGGGGTACTTCCGGGGGCTCAGGGTCTGGATCCCGCAGACCAAGACCCAATATTCAGTAATTGCGATATGAAAGTCAAAATGTGGGGCGCTGCCGGGTACATTTACACCGAATTTTTGCGTTTCTCATCTTCCAAACCACTCAACACCACCAAGCCAGTGGCACAAAACGGTAGAAAATAGCAATTCTACATTTCCTGATAGGGGCAGTCGTGACCCCAAGACGGTTTGCACCACCCATCGTTGGGTGGTTACCCTCAAGGTATGCCGTGCCAACACAGCCGGCGGAACACAGCAATCGCTTGCTCAGCCTGCGGTGACAGCCATTCGGTGTCAGCGCTAACATAGGTCTCTACATGCGCCTCGATGGTAGTGGTATCTTGCTCTTGTGCGTGTTTTTTCATAAAAGGCAGGATCTGGGTAAAATAGTAATCGTTTTTTTCGCGGTAGGCGGCCCGCGCCACTGCGATGGAATCACGCAATGCTGTCGTGAATTCGCTGACGACCGCTTCGGGCAATGTGCACTGTGCGTAGATTGCCCCCAAAGGGATCATGGCACCGGTCGCTTTTTCGTACCACTCGCCCAAATCCGCAACCAACGGTAGCCCGTACTTTGCATAGACAAAGCGGCCCTCGTGGATGAGCACACCCGCATCCAGTTTTTGCTCGGCCACCGCCGGGATGATCGCGTGGAATGGCATCTGCACAAAGTGTGGTTTTAATCCCGGCCAGCACGCCTGCAGATAAGCCAGAAGTAGCCGATAGGCGGTGGTATTTTCCCCAGGGGCAGCAATCCGGCAGTGTGGCGCAAGGCGCCCGACCAAGATGGGACCAACGCCCAAACCGATTGCAGCACCCACTGGCAGATAACGGTATTTTTTATCCAGTTTCTTGAGCAGCGCAAAAGAGCCTTTCGCGAACGGAAACTTTCCGGCGAGTAGCTGGCGGTTCAATTCCTCAATATCAAAAAAGTGGAGTTGGTATTTAGGGTTTTGGCTCAAGCCATAAAAGGCAAACGTGTCGTTGGGGCAGGGGGAAATGGCAACGTCCAGCGCCACTAGCGCAGCCGTGCGAGCTTTGCTGCGACTAAGTATTCGGCGATTGTTTCTTTGTCGGTAGCTAAGATGCGGAAAAGGGCCTTACCCAGGGTAAAGATCTCACCTGCAATTGCTGTCTGCCGCGTGAAGCGATAGCGATTTTCTTGGGCATGGGTTTGCTGGAACTCGCGCGGCTTTTGTTCTTTTTCGAGCGCGACCAGAGTCTCGTAGGCATTGCGGCAATCGGCGTCGTTGGAAAACTCCCAGGCATCGGCGCTGAGTAGCGTGCCATATCGCCCACTGAGAGCATTTTTCGCCCCCAGTGTGAGTTCGGTGTTTTTTTCAAGTTCGCGCTGCTCGTTACGGAATTCCTGTGGGAAAACTTCCTCGATTGACTGGAAGCTGGCGTCAAGCTCGGCGAGCACCGTCTTTTCCTTGCAGGCAGCAGACAGGTGGCCCAGCAATAACACAATGCCCCAAAATAAAGCTTGCTGCAATTCCCGTTTCACTCGACCACCTTCCGTAGGCTTGCGATCCGCTCACGGATGTTGCCTTTGAAGATGAAGCCTCCCGAGACCAAGATGTCCGCACCACCCCGCACGAGCTCTTGCGCGTTGGTATCGGAAATCCCACCGTCAACTTCAATCACAAAATGGTGCTGCTCCTTTAATTTTTTTAGCCCATCGAGGCGTTGCCAAGTGTTGGCAATGAACGGTTGGCCATAATACCCCGGTTCGACCGACATCAAAAGCACGAGGTCGAAGGCAAACACAATGTCGGCAATCGCTGCGACCGGAGTGCGCGGGTTGAGCGCCAGTCCTGGTTTGCTCCCTGCTTTACGGATTTCATTGGCGAGGCGGAGCGGTGCAGATGTCGCTTCGTAATGGAAAGTGATGTAAAAGGGTTTTAGTGGGAAATATTTGGGGACTTCTCGTTCCGGCACTGACACCATCAGGTGGACATCGAGCGGCAACTTTGTCGCAGCAGCGACAGCAGCGGTGAATTCTTCGCCAAACGTGAGCGAGGGTACAAAGTGCCCATCCATGACATCCAAGTGGATGAAGTCTGCTGCCGCTTGTTCTAATTCCCCCAAAACCGGCGCCAGATTGGCCAGCGGCGCCGCCAGGATGCTCGGGGAAATTTTTACCATCAGAGGCTTTCAGCTTGTAATTTGATCCGGCGTATGGGTTCCACGGGAGGGGGAGTCTCCGATGGTTTTTTTTCGGGTGGCCCAACGACGGTGGTGCCTTCGCTTTTGCCGTCTTGCGGCTCAGGGGTTTTTACCTCTGGGACAACATGGTGGCCAACAAAAACATCTAACTGCTCGCTGCGGCGGCGAAAGACCGGAATCGTTTCTGTATTGTAAAGCAGCCAAAGTTCGCTATAAAAAGAGCCATCTTCATTGGCCACAGCCTCTCGGCGGGCGATCGTGAATATCGCATCGCGCTTTCCCAGTTTTTTCGCCGGCAGCCAAACTGTCGTAAACGGCAGGTCTTCCAAGGCAATGGCTGATTTGCCCTTGGCCAGCTGTTCAGGAAAATACCCCACCTCCACGGCGATCGAGTCGCCAGTGACTTCGGCGTCACGCAACAGCCGGGCGTTATCGTCAGCATTGGGTACTTCGCGACGCACCAGCTTCGCCGGCCGTCGCAAGTGGTATGCCGCGGCCAGTGCCAGCGAAACCGGAATGCCCTTTTCGAGTTTTGGTGCTGCTGCCTGCGCCTTGGGCCCGTCCGAAATCAGCAGTGCCACGGGGGTGTTTGGAATTACCGGTGTGCCGGGCGGTGGGAATTGTGCCAACACTTCGCGCTGGGGTTTTGCTGACGGCACACGCGTCACCATGCCTCTGCGCAGCGAAAAGATGCGGCCCCCGACTGGCAGGCTGGCCAGGGCGCCGTCAACGAGGTCCTCAGAAAGACCCACTAATTTAGGCACCTGCACGACAGCATCGGAAAAATTGACCAAGAGTTCGAGCTTGGTATTTTTTTCCACCTCGCGTCCGGCAGGGAGGCTCTGCGCTAAGATGTAGCCATAGGGATATTGCAGCAGGTAGGCGGGTTTGATTTCTACTTTAAAGTCGTCGCGCAGTAAATTGTGGTCGTTAAGGTACAGCCGGCCAACCACATCGGGAACAACAACTTTTTCCGTTTCGGCAAAAAGCACTTTAAATATTACAAATCCAGTAGTGAGGAATAGCGAAAGGCCAACAAAATAAAAAAGTGCTATTTTGGCAGCGTGGGTGAGGAACACCATCTTGGGGGTCTTTTGTTCCATGCAGGTTAAAGCATTTAATGAAAACAGAGTGTAAAGGAAACTCTACGTGCGCACTTTGAACCTAGTGGCTGACCAAAAGCTTTTCCACTTGGATGCGCAAAAAAAGGGTGTAATAGAGCACACGCCGCATCGCTGCCTTGAGGTCCTCTCGTTCATCGTCATCGATGATGCCGTCCTCGACAACCTCTGCGTAGCGTTTGAGCAGTGCGACAATTTCTGGTGTGAGCTTGCTTTGGTAGATCTCCTGAAAATTTTTGACTGGCCGCACAAAAAAGTGCGGTACCATTCCGCTAGACTCCCACAGGCCGTTGCGCTCGTTAATGGTCATCAAAAAATTGGTGTTTTTATTTTCAACTACGATTGTATTATCGTTGCGCATCTCGAGTTTTTTCCAGAGCAGGATCACACTATTAAAAAATCGGTCGATCTGTTCCAGAATATCGGTACGCTCCTTGCCGACAATTTTGCCATCGTTACCAATAGCCTTTTTGTACTCGCGATCAATATTTTGGTAAAGTGCGATTGCCTTGGAAATGCCCTGGGCGAAGGTCACGTTGCCGAGGATATTTTCGACTTCGAGCAGTGCCCCTTTGCCGGTAAAGCTGAGGTCGCTTTGGATATTAAACGACGTCTTCGCCATAGGGTTCCTCCGCATCTTTGGGCACGTAGCGCACTCGCACCACGCGTAGCGTCTGCAGCGTGCCGTTGAGTTTTTTCACTTCTTCCCGGATCTTTCTTAAGTCATAATCCCGTGGTGATGCTGCCTCGCGCAGGTTTAGCTCGGAAAGTTCGTGGCGTGCCTCCTCCATTCCGGTCAAGATGACACCAATAAAGAGGTTAAGCAGAACAAACGTGCCGACCAGGATGAAAGAGATAAAAAAAACCGGTGCAAAATAATTCTGCGAAGGTTGTGTGCACAGTTCTTTGAAGGTCTCGTAACCCACTTTGTCGCAGCCCAAAAGCTGGATATTCATGATCTCCACCCAATCTTCCAGGGTGACGATTTCAAAAAGCGAGAGCAACGACCGAGTGAGGTTACCAAAGTGCACCGGATCGTTTTTGCCAAAAAGCAACACACCGGCGATGGCATAGACATAAAAAAGCAACGCCATCAGCAACGAGACATAGCCCATCGAGGGGATGCTCTTGAAAATGGCACCGACCAGGACCTGCAGCCGGGGCAGCGCGCGCACCAACCGCAGCACGCGCAAAAGCCGGATGAGCCGGAGCACCGTCACGTATTGGCTATCGAATGGCAGGTAGCAGGCCGCAACGATGCTGAAATCAAACACATTCCACGGATCATGGAAATAGCGCCACGGCTTGGGCCATTCTGCGCCCATACGGATCAGTACTTCAAGGGTAAAAATGGCAATGATCAAAATATCGAGTGTGTGCAGCAGTTTGTGGTATTTTTTCTCGATTTCAGCATACGTCTCCAGACCGACTAGTAAACTGGCGAGGAGGATGACGGCGGTGATAAAATTTTGGAAATGGCGCGAATGGACTAATTGGTAAAGCCGTTGCGGCATAACCAGTTCTGCAAACGAATTTCACTTTGTCATGCCGGAAATTGTGCTTTGCCTTTTGTATGTCTTATTTCTGGCGTGCGCCGCGTCGAAAGAGTAATAAATATTTAGGAAAGCCCGTGGTGAGAAAACTGCCCATTGCAAAAGCGGCGTTAGCGCTGATTGCATTGCTCCAGGCCACTAGTGGCTGTGCTCGGCTCGGAGAAAGCGGGCTTACCTTCAGCGAGCAAGAGCTCCTGCCGGAGCAACTGATCAGCACTGGCGAGGATCGGCCAGGAATGGGTGCCAGTGGCGGCCCGCTGTTTTGGAGCTTTTGGGCCAAAAACCGCACGGCGGCGAGCGATGCCATGGTCGCAAGCTTCGCGCCCTTTTACCGGGTCAATGCAGTACGGCTGGCCGTATCTCCCCATTTTGTTTTCTATCGCGATGTGCAGCAGTCCACACCCAACGTGGCGCAGGCGGCCTCGATTTTGGCAACCCTCGAAAACGCCTACAACAACCTTAAAATGGTCTATGGCGGCAGCGAGCACCCGTACCCGCACAACGCTGCCCGCATCGTCATCCTGGCGCTGGACATCCTTGACGATTATACCACGACAGGCAATTATGTCGGCGGCTTTTTTTCGCCGCGCGATCTTTATTCCAATCGTTTCACCACAGCGCTTTTCACCGATCCCGTAGCCATCCAGCAGTATGCAGAGTATATCGCCACGCTGGGGGGATATAGCAACGAGCTCAGCATCATCTACTACGACACTAATCCCGGTTTTACTTCGTTTTCACAGCAAGTGAACGATATTGTCATCCACGAGCTATCGCACCTTTTTGTTTACAACAAGAGAGTAGTCAGAGCGCGGCTCGCCAACCATGATCTCTGGATTGCCGAAGGGCTGGCCGAGACGGCGCCGCATGCGACAATAGGTTCCGCATACGCACAGGACATGCGCCTGCAGCAGCTTGCTTCGCCGGCGATGATTGAGCATTTCCAAAAGGCACCGCAGCTTGTGGATTTTGCCACTTGGGGTCCTAAAATCGTCGGCTATTTGCAGAGCAACCTGTTTTTTAATTACCTCCGCCACCGTGCTGAACTGCAGTCTCCAGGCAGCGCCAATACACTTTTTAGCCAACTCGTGGTGTTGCCCGATAAGGGACTTGCCGGACTGGAGAGCCTGCTTCTCGGCTACACAGGAACAGACTTCCCAACGCTTTATGGCGACTATGTGGCCACGCACTACCTGATGCTTTTGGGCATCCCCATCAATGCCACTGTCGGCTGGAACGGCGGGCCAGCCAATCCTGCAAAATATAGCATGCTGCAGGTGCAGATTGGCAACTCGGCAGCGACGGTGGATGGTGTCACGATCAAAACCAAATACCCCAACACGATTCCTTTTAATTTTGACCCACCACGTTGCCCCGACGGCAGTGCCGGGCTCAAACCGAATAGTTATGCTATTTTCCGCCACCGCTACGATGGCTTTGATAAGCATGGTTGGGACAGTGCAGGCAGCGGCGCCATCTCTGGCGAGCTGCGGCTGCGCTATTTGATCAATTTAGAAAGCGAAAATGCGATGATCTCTGGCACGCCGCCGGCCACGGTACGCCTGCGCGAGTATATTGCCAACGATGCCACCGATCCCCCCAATTTGCCACTGGCCAGCGGCGGTTTTGGCCTGACCATGAACGATTACTACCATATCCTTGTCTATAACCCCAACCGCAGTGGCAG
>JANWWX010000038.1 GCA_025057195.1 Leptospiraceae bacterium
CTTTTCGACCTGGCGTTAGCGATGACCACACGCCGTGCGGTGGACACCTTGCGCGGCATCCATATTTTAACCGAAAAAGACGATTCCGGAAAAAAGCTCATGGCCGCGCGCCGGCTTATTGAGCAGGCAGAAAAATACGCGGCAGCAGCTGGTCTCAGCCTACCGTGCGACCTGCGGGTGGATCTTAATGCAGCGACGGGACTCATCCACGCTGCGCACGAACAACACATCGAAGAGATCCTGATTGGTTGGCACAAGAAAACCCTTTTTGAGCGCTCCACACTGGGTTACATGGCTGAGGCCTTGCTTGAAAATGCCGGCAACACCCTCTACATTTACCGTGCACAGCAGCCGCTGGCAACGTGCCGGCGCATCGTCGTGGTGGTGCCCGAACTCGCCGAGCGCGATGCCGGATTCTTGCACTGGCTTTTCCGGCTGCGCCAAATCGCGGCCAATACTGGTATGCCGGTAATTTGCCAGGTGGCAGAAATGACCGAGCAAAAAATCCGGCAATACCTGCGAAAAGGCCGGGAATTGCGTGCCATCGAATTTGTGAGACTGCAAGACTGGGATCCGTTCAGCCGTTTTTTGGCGATGCTCAAGAAAAACGATTTTTTCATCTGCGTGCTGGCCCGGCGTGGCTCTTTGGCTGCCCAGAATTCGCTCAGAAAAATTCCGGAATTGGTTGCATCGGATTTGAATAACAATAGCACGCTTTTGGTCTTTCCACGCATCCATGGCCCTGAGGCTGTGCGCCAGTGGAGCCAAATGGAGGAAAACTTGATCACACCATTGCGCGAATTTTCGCGTGTTGCCTGGCGGCGAATTTTTCGTCTGCGCCGTTGGATTGCCCAATGATTTATATCTTGGGTGGCGGCATCGCTGGTTTATTGCTTGCGGAAAAGCTGGAGGAACTGGAAGTCCCTTGGCAACTTTGGGAGCGCCACCACGCGCCAAACCTAAATAAAGAAGCATCGGCGCGCAACGCTGGCATCATCCGCAGCTATGAGGCAGACCCGGTGGCCGCAGCACTTGCACAGCAGGCGTTGGCATATTACCATAACCGAGAGCCAAGTTTCTGCAATTGCGGGATCGCCCTCGTGCCGTGGGAAGTCAACTATGCGGAAAAATACCACGAATGCCGGCTTTACCATGGCAAAGTGGGAATTTTTTTGGATCAGGATGGCACTGTCGAACCGCAGCAAGTACTCTTGCGCCTAAGGACAAAAAAATACCGCCATGGCACTTTGCAGTTTGGGCTTGAGGGAAAAATTGCTGTGGAAAATGGTGTCGCGATTTGCCACAGCAATGGCCAAAAAAGTAGCCGAGAGGATTCCATTGTCGTGGCCTGCGGTGAGGGGGCTGTGAAGATCGCCTTTCGCTTAGGCTACGATTTGGGCTTGGTTGCGCACCTGCGCACGCTTTATGAATACAAGAACACAGCAGGCTTCAAAGGCCCAGTGCAGTGGGACGAGGAGACGAGCTGCTATTTTCGGGTAAGTGGTGAGACCCTCACGGCAACCGCCGGTGAACAAATCCCACAGCCGCTGGATCAGGAACGTGGCGAGATTGAAGCTGACCCGCAGGCACCACAAAAAATAGAACAGGTCTTTGGCCTAAACCCTCTAGACATTGTGTCCTGGCGTTCATGCCGCCGGCTGATGGCGCCCGATCACCGTCCATACTGTGGTAGGGATCCACGGATTGCTAACCTTTATTGGCTGACCGGTCTCGGTGGCCGCGGCATGTCGATTGCCCCAGCATTGGCCCAGCTTTTGGCGCAGCAAATTGTTTTTCATAAGACAGATCCTTTGCTCGAATTCCTCACACCAGCACGTGTTTTAGGTTAAAGTCTTTTGGGCAAATTGCCGATACAAAATTAGCCTCTTCCCAGTGGAGGTGTGCAGGGTCTGCAAAAGCAGCCGTTGCATCTTCTCGCCCGTTTATTCTGAAAAAAAGATCCAGCAGGATAAACGGGTTTTTTTATTTCCTTTTGGTGGACGCGGTGTTTCCAGCCCAAAAAACAACGCATGATCAATTCGAACCATATCAAGCGCGGCATGGCGCTTAAGGTCGATGGTGACATTGTCATCGTGCAGAGCTTTGAGCACCATAAACCTGGCAAGGGAGCGGCCGTCGTGCGCGTCAAGGTCAAGTCGCTGAGTAAAGGCACCACTGTCGAGCGCACCTGGCGTTCGGGGGAAATGCTCGAGGATGTCGAGCTTGAGAAACGCAATGCTACCTATAACTATGACGATGGTGACCAACTGGTGTTCATGGATACAGAAAGCTATGATCAGATCTACATCGATAAAAAAGAATTGGAAGATATTTTGGCTTTCATCACCGAGGGGATGGAATTCCAGATCCTGCTTTATGAAGGTAAGCCGGTGAGTGTGATCCCACCCAACTTTGTCGTGGTGCGGGTGGAGTATGCTGAAGAGGGGCTCAAGGGGGATACCGCGACCACCGCGTTTAAGGAAGTCACTGTCGAGGGTGGGGGGAAAGTGCAGGTGCCCCTCTTTGTCAAAACGGGTGACTACATCAAGGTAGATTTACGCGATTTGAGCTATGTCGAGCGTGTGAACCAAAAATGACCACAAACTCTTTAAACGCGGTTTAACGCTTGCTTGGCTGTGCCAGTCGGGTAGGCATGAGACATGGCGGATCTGGCGGCGGCATTTGCGCTCTTCCGCGAAGGACGTTTTTCCGAGGCCCGCGCAGCGGCGCTGCAGCTGGCGGAACAAAATCCCCAACCATTCTGGCCATTCTATCTTGCTGCGGTCGCCAGTGCCTTCGCCGGAGAGGTGCGCGCATTTGAAGAGTACCTTGAGCAGTTGATACAAAATCCGCTGCCAGAAGGCCGCGTCTATCTGCACTACTTGGAGGCGTATTATGCGCTGCTGGCGCGCGACATCGAAAAGGCGCTTTGGCATTATTTGCAGATCGCTGAATCCCCCGAAGGCTGGCTGGCCAAAGCGCTTTTGCGCAAATTCCGCAAAATGAAAAGTGTCGAAAACCCGGCATTCCACGCTGCCGACTATATTGTCTTGCCCGAAACGCTGCCGCCACCTGCGCAAATAGGCAAACCGACCGCACAAAAAACCACACAAGGTTGGCAATACGCAGCACCAGCCGCCAAAAAAGCATTTTCGTTCAAGTTTAACATATCGCAGTTTTCCCGAACTGGGCTATTGGTGGGAGTTTTGGTTGTTGTCTTTTCTGTCTCTGCAATTTTTTATTTTTACCTTTACCGTGGCCCAAAGCATGTTCCGACACCGATCTCGATCCCACCACTGGAGGTGGCGAGCTCTGCTGCCGTGATGCCGGTCAGTGCCGACTTTCGGCCGCAATACCTTTACCGCACGCGGGAAGCCATCATCCGCGACTTTGACCAGGCCAAAGAATTCCTGCGCCAGAAGAAAATCAACCAATGCCGCTATCTCCTGCAGCGGATTTTAGCGTCGAACGCCGATTTCCAAACGCGCGAAAAGTCACGCACATTTTTGGGTTTCATCCCCGATCTGCCATACCACGAGTTCAACGACAACTTGGCCTTACCCAAACTGTTAGCAGAACCGGCCCTTTGGTCAGGCAGCCTGGTAGTAATCGCCGGCGAACTGCGCGATGCCAATACACGCGCTGGCTACACCACTTACCATTTTGTGGCGCGCGAGGGAGCACAAGAATACCTGCTGACGGCATTTCGGGAAAATAGCATTCCGGAAGAAAAGCTTGAAACCGAAAGTGGCAAAAAATATATCCAAGTCTATGGCCGCTTTCGCGGCTTGACAGGACCGCAACGCGTTGTCCAACTTGAGGTGTTGCGGGTGTGGAGATAGTGCTGGTGGCGATTTTTCATGGCAATGCCACTTGCTTCCGCAATCCAACAATGGTTGACTTGAGCTCGGTAACGGATATTTTCCTGCGGGTGTAAGGGTAGTCCACCGAATAGACATAGAGATTTTCTGTTTTGCCTTTGGGCTGGTAAAGACCTAATTTGCGCAGTGCGCTGGGCGATTCTATCTTCTTCAGCAGAGAATCGTCAAAGACCACAAGATAGTCCACCTTGCGGGTGAGGCTTTGTAAGCGTGCTGCAGAATTGACAGCATCGCCGATCAGGGTGTAGTCGAGCTTGAAATCAGAGCCGATGTTGCCCTCACGGACAATTCCAGTGCAGAGCCCAATGCCGGCATAGAGCCAATGTGCTGGATCGGTTTCATTGGCCGAGCTGCGCACGTCGTCGAGCCGGCGGCAGATTTCGAGCGCGGTGTTGAGTGCCTCCGCTTCCCTGCCACGCGGGTAATAGGCCATTAGCCCATCGCCGGTGAGTTTGGAAATAGTGCCGCCATTTTCCACCACCGAGCGGTTAGCGATGTCGTAAAATATACCAAGCAAGCGTTCAAAGTCGGCGGGCGGCAAATTTTCCGCCAAAGTAGTAGAGGAAAAAATATCCGCAAAAAGGATCGCCCGCTCGTTATCTTTCAATCGCCAGTCCAATGGGTTTTCCCCGTTTTGCAGGCCGCGCAATACCTCGCGTGGTGAGTAACGTTCGAGCACATAGTGCGTGCGGGCAAGGGAATTTAGCATCGAACGGATTGGGCGGATCAGCGAGTCCTCCGATTCATCCAAGCGCACTGTCTTCATCGCCCAGTCACCGAACTGCCGGTTTGTGATGTTTTCCACTTCGAGGCAGAAAATATCTTTATGGCGACTGTCTTTCAGGATGCGGGCATAGCAGCGGTTGAGCGCATCTTCTGGGCCTTCCAAAATTTGGTAGAAAATCCCGTTGAAGCAAAATAAAACCCCAGTCAAACCATCGCGGGTGTTATTTCTGACAGAGCGTTCGCCGATTTCCTCGATCTCTTTGTTGCTCAAAGGTCGAGCAAAAGTGCTGATATAGGTTAACCGTTTCATGTCTAAAGTTTAATAAAAACTTTGGACAATAGCCAAAAATTTTTTCCTCTCGATAACTCAGCCAACCAAGCCGTGTTTTTTGGAAAAAGTCCCCCACGGGCTTTCAGGTGATCATTGTGGTGTGGATTTTTTCCGTCACGGTGGGTGCCGGAAGTTAACTTCTCTTTAAATCCACACTCTGTCTTTTGTCCTCTAAAAATTCAATCCCCAAAAAATCGTAAGCACCAAGCATGGGTTGTTTAAAAATGCAAAAGCCACTAGCACACCAATCCTATGGCTATGTTGCAATCCAGAGGCAAAACCCCGCTGTCTATCGCTACGCGTTGCCGGCGGTGGTGGCGGAAGGCGGTTTTGATGAGGAAAACTGTAAAAATTCGGTGTAAATATACCCCTCAGTGCCCCACATTTTGATTTTCATGTCGTAATTACTGAAAAACATTCCCCGGTCTTCAGCTTCCAGATGCTCCGCCCCGGGAACGATCCCCTCTTCAGCCAAGCATAGCATCACGAAGATCAGATGCGACACCGACCAGCGCAATGAAAACGCGAGAGTGTGTAGCGACCCGTAGGTTTCCATATCCCAGTAAACTTGGACAATGGTGATGCCCTCGCTGCCGTCGTTGTGCGTGCGGAGTTTTTGCCGTGACGGTGGGTACCGGCGCAGGTACCGTAGATAAAATGCTAAGTTTGCCATGACAAGAGCGTAATGTTTATGGCAAAGACCCTCTGCCGGCACCGGCAGCGAGATACTGGTTTTGCGTTTTTCGTCCATAAGCCCCTCTATATATTAAATACCCAAAAAATGCAGAATTTTTTCAGTTTTTCTGAAAAATTTTTTGCCGGGCTGTGGCTTAAAAGGCTTTTACATAGAACTCAGTGTGCTGTGCTTCTTGTGTTTTTGATACCATTGCGTGGGTGCTTCCATTTTTCTACAACAATCATGGGCGCTGGACAAGAATGTTCAAGAGAACAGTGGGTTGACAGCCTGTGGCCGCACACCAGACTACAGCAATGCCAACCAAAAATAGCCCAGGAAATTTCTCGGAGGCAGTGGCCGCGTTGCCGCCCGATCTCACCTTTGAACAGGCATTGGAGCAGCTGGAGGCCATTACCCAAAAGCTGGAGGAGGGGCGTGAGCCGTTGGAGAAATTGATGCAGCTTTATGAGCAAGGACTCGCCTTGAAGGAGTTTTGTGAACAAAAACTCAAAGAGGCTGAGGGCAAATGGCTAATGCTACAAAAGCAGAAAGACGGCAGTGTGGTGGCAAAAGAAGTCCCGAACCGCAGTATTCCAGAAAGTAACGAACTGCAGGGGCAGATTTTTTGACACGAGGCATAAAGTCTGTCATTGAGGATACCTTCCGCGCAGCAGAAGCATCGGTTGCGCGCAACCTGACCAACCCAGAATTTATCCAAAAAATTGAACAGGCGGCCCATTTGCTGGCAGGATCCCAGAATCGGATTCTGACCTGCGGCATGGGAAAATCGGGCATCATTGCCCGCAAGGTGGCCGCGACACTTACTTCAACCGGATCGCCCGCAGTATTTTTACACCCGGCTGATGCGCTGCACGGTGACCTTGGCAATTTGCAGTCGCGCGAAGTGGTCTTGGCCTTTTCCAATTCGGGCGAGACCCGTGAGTTGGTGGAACTTTTGCCCCACATCCGGCGGCTACAGGGCAAGTTGGTGGCGGTCACGCAAAAAGCCGACAGCACGCTGGCGCGAGAGGCCGACTGTGCCGTGATCTACACCATTGCGCGCGAAGGCTGCCCGCTCGATCTGGCGCCCATGGCCTCAACCACCATTTCGCTGATCATCGGCGATGCGATAGCCGCTGCGCTCATCAAAATAAAAAAATTTCGGCGGGAGGATTTTGGTAAATACCATCCGTCGGGGACCCTCGGGCGCAAGCTGCTCACACGCGTGCGCGACGTGATGCAGCCGGTCGAACCCATCTTGGTCACGCGCAACGTGGTATTCCGCGATTTTTTACCGCGCATGATTGCCGCCAACCTGGGCTGCATTGTGATTGTCGGTAGCAAGGGGCATCTGCGCGGGATCATCACCGACGGCGACATCAAGCGGCTACTGGAGCAGTTCGCGGCACAACCGGAAAGGCTTTTCACCGCCACAGCGGGTGAAATCATGACCCCTAACCCGCATAGCATTCGGGATATGGCGTTAGTCGATGAGGCATTTGCCATGATGCAAGAAAAAAAGACTTACATGCTGCCGGTCGTGAACGCACGCAAAAAACCCATAGGCTTGGTGCGTATGCACGATTTAATTAAGGTCGGAGGGTAGATGGTTAGACAACAGCTCCCCACAGAAGAAAAAATCCGGAAGTCATTGCAGAAATTGCAGCAGGATCGCATCGCTGTTTTCCGCATCAATGCATTGACCCGGCGTGGTCGCGATGAGCTGATGGCGATTTTTACGGCCATTTTCTCGGAGTTTGGCCTCAACCCAGCGATGCTTTTCAATCTTTACACCGCAGTCGTCGAGATTGTTTTCAATGCCATCAAGGCCAACGCCAAACATGTGATTTTTAAGGATGAAGTGCGTAAGAAACTGATCCGCCAAAATTTTACAGACATCGAAGAGCTGTTGGAAGTAATTTTTCGTGAGGAGGTGCTGCGCGATTTTATGTCACGGCACATTTTGCCGGACAAACTCAAGCGTAGGGTCAACACCGTATTGCGGCTCGCTGAGAAAAAGCGTACAGGTAAAGGTGACAAACTGACACGTGCCGAGTTGCAGCAGTTGGCAGAATTCAACTACTTGCTGAAGAAAGAAAACGCGATGGTGCACCTCACATTTGCACTCGGCGAGGAGAGCATCATCATCAACGTTGTCAACGATATCCCGATTTTGCCCAAAGATATGGCGCGGATCGAGCAGAGCCGTAGTACGCACCGCCGCCTTTATGAAGAAGGTAGATCGACCGACTATTTTGGGCCGGACTATCTTGACCAGACCGAGTCGGCAGGCTTTGGCATCGCCATGGCCGATGAGATTTACTACGAAATGGGACTTGATCCGCTCATGTATTTTACGATAACCGCGTCCGGAGGAAAAACACTCGCTGTGCTGCGTTTTCCGCGCGACAAGATGGCACTTTGATCAGCATAAGATAGCATACCCCCATGATTTTATTTTGGTGGCGAATGCCTTTCAACCTCTTTAACGCCAAGTGCGCTGTTTTTTTCGTAGAATCCTAAATCGCCGTGATGCAAAAGCCGCTCGCTGCTTTTGGGGAACAATTGCTCCAAAATGTCAAGGCCGGTATCGTCGTCACCGTTATGGTAATAAAGCTTTCTTAGGAATTCCTCCAGCTTTTGCTTGTGGTTGAGGTAACGGACAAAGGCGCTGAGTGCTGCCCGCTCACCGCCATTGAGCGGATGGTCTGACAAGAGCAGGTGGAGCAACGGAGCAGGCTTGCTGCCTTTGGCTGCCTGGATTTCCACGGGTTTTCCTTCTTTCAAAAGTGGCAGCGCTTCAGCCAAGAGGATGCGTTGCCATGTGCGCAGGCCACTACCATCAAAATAAAATAGACCCACTTGTTCTAAAAATTCTTTTTCGGCAGTTTGGCAATGTGCGGCAACCAGCAAATAGCGCGGGTTAAAGTGGGCATTGCGTTGGGCGGAAAAGCGCAGCGCCTGGCGATAGCTTAACGGCGTATCGAAGAGGCGTATCTGCAGCGGTGGCAGCGGTGTAGGGCGCCGGAAAACACTGAGTGCGTAGAGCAAGAGTCGTTC
>JANWWX010000039.1 GCA_025057195.1 Leptospiraceae bacterium
CGATGGTGTTCCAAGACTATGCCCTCTACCCGCACCTGAGCGTGCGTGAAAATTTGAGCCTTGGTTTGCGGCTACGCAAAACACCCAAAGCGGAGATTGAGGAACGAACGCGGGCGGCTGCGCGTGTTTTAGGGTTAGAGCCGTATTTGGACCGAAAACCGCGTGAGCTATCCGGTGGCCAACGCCAGCGCGTGGCGTTAGGGCGCGCGATTGTGCGCCGGCCCAAGGTATTCTTATTCGATGAGCCGCTCTCCAACCTCGACCCCAAACTGCGCACCGGCATGCGGGTAGAAATCAAACGGCTGCACCGCCAGTTAGGTGCCACGATGATCTATGTCACGCACGACCAGCTTGAGGCAATGACCCTGGGAGACCGCATCACGGTCATCAACCAGGGCAAAATCCAGCAGGTCGGCCGGCCAATTGACGTTTACAACAAGCCAGCAAACCTGTTTACTGCTGGTTTTATCGGCAGCCCACCGATGAACTTCTTCCCACTGACAGTCGAAACGAGCGGGGACGACGTGACCGTGCGTAATGAGGTTTTCTCTCTGACACTGCCAGCCAACCACCCGACTGCGCGTGCTCTGCGCAGCAGCTTTCCCGGCGCCCCAAAGGTCACTGCCGGCATCCGCGCCGAACACCTGAAGATTGTGCGTTCAGAAAAGGCACGCCCGGCAATCCAGGCACAGGTCGAGGTGATCGAACCGGCAGCACCGGAAGTATTCCTTTATCTCAAAAGCGGCGAGGCATCTTTTGTCATGCGCGATGACACACTGCTCGAGCCGCTGGTCAAACCGGGCGAGGTGCTGGCCGTTTATGCCGAGCCACAGCATGTCCATTTCTTTGATGGCAACGGACAGAGGTTGGCATGAAATCATCGCTGCGCGACCGTTTGAAAAAATTCACACCGTTTTTGTGGCTTTCCCCCTTCCTGCTGGTGTTTGCGGTTTTCCTTGCCTACCCGATGGTCTATTCGTTCCTGATCAGCCTGCGCAAAGTCACTTGGCAGACCGACCTCAATGCAGTATTTTCTGACATGCGCTGGGTGGGTTTCGCCAACTACCGCGAGCTTTTAACGCGCGCCGATTTTTGGTGGTCTCTGATCGCCACTTTTCTCTACATGCTTTTGACCATTCCGACCGGAATTTTCCTGTCGCTTGTCCTGGCGACGCTGCTGACCGAAAACCTACCCGGCAGCCGTTTTTTCCGTTCTGCCATTTTTCTGCCCAACATCCTCGACATGCTGGTGATCGGCCTTGTCTGGAAACTGATCTACAGTCCCGACGGCCTGCTCGACAAAGTGCTGATGAAAGCGGGAATAGAATATTTCCACACCAAAGGATTTTTGGGGAATCCGCTCACCGCGCTGGCCGCAGTGGCCCTCGCCATGGTACTCAAGGGCTGTGGCTTCGGCATGGTGCTATTTATGACCGCGATGAAAAATATTTCACCCAACATTTTTGAGGCCGCCGATTTGGATGGGATGACGTGGTGGCAGAAGTTCCGCTACATCCGTGTGCCGCTGGTGAAACCCGTGATTTTATTTCTCACCATCACAGGAATCTTGGGCTGCCTCAACGCATTCACCGAGTTTTTCATCATGACCGAAGGCAATCCAGTGATGCTCTTTGCCGGCGAGACGGTCGGCGCGACACGGGTTTCCGGTTACCTGCTCTTTACCCGCTTTACCGAAATGAACTATGGTTCGGCAGCAGCGTTATCGTACTTTCTTTTGATCTTCGCTTTGATAGTCTCCTACATCAACTGGCGCTTCCTGCGCGACAAAAGTGTATGAAAGAGCTAAAAAAATCTTTAAAGCTTTGGTGGGAAAAATATAGCATAAAGCTGCGGCGGTTGCTGCTATGGCTGGTTTTGGCAGCGCTGGCCATGTTTGCGCTGCTGCCTCTCTTTTGGATGTTCATCACCGCCTTCAAAAAAGAGGGCTTGGGCTTACAGACAGAAATAATCCCCAAAGGCAGCCTCAGCGAGCTATACACACTCAGCAACTTTACGGCAATCCTTGCCGACAAAGACTTTCCCTTTTTCCGCTTCCTACTCAACAGCACCATCGTCGCCGGTTCGGCCGCGATTGTCTCGAGCGCCATCTGCTTCATGTCGGCCTATGCCTTTGCGCGCAAGAATTTTCCCGGTAAAGAGTTCATCTATGGTCTGCTGATGGCATCGATGATGGTGCCGGGGATGATTTTTATGGTGCCGCAGTTTGCGCTGATCACGCAGTTCGGCTGGATGAATAGCTGGCAAGGGCTCGTCATCCCGCATACGGCGAATGTCTTTGGCATCTTCTTGTTGCGCCAGGCGATCGAGCGGATCCCTAAATCGCTATTTGAAGCCGCTGAAGTGGACGGCGCCAGCGATTGGCAGATCATGTTCCTTGTGATCGTGCCGCTCTCTTCCCCCGTGCTACTCACCTTGTTCCTGCTCACCTTCCTCGGACAGTGGTCAAATTTCCTGTGGCAATTGATCGTCAACACCCCGGACAGCCCATGGATCACGCTGCCCGTGGGTATTTCACTTTTCAAAGGGCAATATTCGATCGCCTGGGAGAAAATGATGGCTGCCTCCGTGATCTCGGTGCTGCCAGTGTTGCTGCTTTTTATCTTCCTGCAGCGCTACATCATCAGCGGGCTGACGCAGGGCGGTGTGAAAGAATAAATAAAGCATAAAGATCAGTTGGATATTCGCCCAAGACATTCCCCAATTCTGCTGCTGGGGTGCTCATAGCAAACCGACCAAAGTTTTACTTTACAGCCACTGTAAATTACCTGCCGTTTTGCTATGGCACGCACGGTGGATATTACCATCCCTGACATCGGCAGCAATGATGGGATCGAAGTGGTGCGTTGGAATAAAAAACCGGGGGAAACTTTTTGTGCTGGCGAGGAGCTCTGTGAACTTGTCACCGACAAGGCGGCATTTTCGCTCGAGGCACCGCAGGACGGCCGGCTCTTGGAAATCTATACACCCGAAAAATCACACCCTAAAGTTGGCGATCGTGCAGCGCGTATCGAAATAGCCTGAGCCTGCAATCAGATTTCCTCGTCCACCCTCTGCACCGAGCAAAATTTTTGTCGGAAGCTACAATAAAAAATGCGGCCGGTAACGTGGAGCCGGCCTGTACCCGGAACGGCAATTGGTTCCAGGCTCTCAAAATACTTGGGATCTTGTCGGGCCACTTTGCCGTGGAGTGATTGGACCTTTTTAACCACCTTGCCAGTCAAGGACTCGGTGAAGATGAGTTCGTGACGACCGTCCCGCTGTACGCCATAGCCCGCTGCAACCGAAAGCAACACCTGTTCCCCGCTACGTTGGAAGCGGACGACCTTTTCGCCAAAGGCCAAAGCCGCTGCAGGGATGAACAATAACACAAGACACCGCGCGACCATGGTTGCAGTATATCAAACCCAGTCTGGCTTTGCCAAAAATCCGCCGTGTTTCCCCGCCAAAAGCTGCTTCAGGGTGTTATGGATGGCCGCTGCCACGCGGTGCTGCCGTGCTTGCAGGCGATAATAATCCCAAAGTCCGAAGCGCATGATTTCCCGCCACCGCAGGTGGGTTTTTGGGCGGGCCGCAGAAAATTCGTCTAAAAGCTGCTGGCGCCACAGGAATTGCTCCTCACCAGGCATCGCGGCGATGACACAGAACGCATAACTCCCGCGGATTTGCGATTTGACCACTGCGGAAAAACCCCGCACCGCCACCTCCACACCACCCTGCAGTGACGGATCAAGCAGGGAAAGCGCCTCCTTTTGAAAATTGGGTATTGCCAAGCAGCAGATTCCTTCGCGGCCAATGGGCAAATAACTGCCATCTGGCAGGATGATGCGTTGGATCGTGCATGCCGCGAAAGGAGAAAAACGCGGGCTGAGGGAAAACGCAGCGCAGGCAAAAAGCACTTGGTCAAAGCGATAGAGTGACAAAAATTTTTGGATATCTGCAATGCTGCTACGCGCCACCAAAAACAAGGCGACTTGCCGGCCCGATAGCATGCCGCGGTAGTGTAAAAGCGGGACTTTAACCGGCTGCAGTGAGCGCAAAACCACACTGGCCTCGCTGCGTGTGGGGATGATCAGCGCGATCACGACTCCGCAACTGCATATTCCAAAATGCAGTCGAGAATTTTTTCTCCCAGCTCCTCTTTGCTGGCGAGTGGTAGCTCGCGGCGTCGGCCATCCTTACTAAACATGGTGAGGGCATTCGTGGCTGCGCCAAAGCCCATTCCCGGCTTTGAAACATCGTTGAGAAAGATCATGTCGAGGTCCTTTTCGCGCAGCTTGGCAAGGGCATACCGTTCTGTGTCGTGTGTCTCTGCGGCAAAACCAACAAGGATTGCGCGCGGTGAAAATTGTGTATTCCTTCTAGCCGCCTCTTGGAGGATGTCGGGATTAGCGACGAGCTGGAGTTGCGGACTCTCTCTTTTTTTGATTTTGATGGGTGAGCGCATTTTGGGGCGGTAGTCGGCAGGCGCTGCTGCCATCACCAACACACAGCCGGGAGTGAGGGATTCGAGCACTGCGGCAAGCATGTCCTCGGTGCTGGTGACAGCAATGTTTTTGGCCCCTACCACACTCGAATATTCTGGATTGCCCGGACCTGCAATGTAAGTTACTTGGTAGTGGCGGCGCACAGCTGCCATGGCAATCGCATGGCCCATGCGCCCGGTACTGGGGTTGGAGATGTAGCGTATTGGGTCTAAATACTCACGTGTCGGCCCCGACGTGACGACAAAGTGCCGCATGCCGGGGCGAAAGTTTTAGATGATGCGGCGTATGTCTTCAGGCGGACGGCCGAGGACTGCACGCTGTCCTTTGACGACGATGGGGCGCTCAATTAGGATCGGATACTTATGGAGATAGCCCAACAGCTCATCATCAGTCAGGTCTTTATTTTTCAAACCCAGATCTTTATAAAGTGGTTCAGACTTACGGAAGATATCGCGCGGCCGGCGGCCCATCTTACGCAGCACTTCGGCCAATTCAGCCTTGGATGGTGGATCTTCCATATAATAACGGATTTCGGGTTCGATGCCCTTCTCTTTAAGTATTTGCAATGCCTCACGGCTTTTGCGGCACTTCGGATTGTAGTAGATGGTCACTTTAGCGTGAGAAGTTATCGTTGAGCCTGTTGTTCCTTGTGATGGAGCACCTGAAACTTTAGCCATGGCGACAAAAATGCAATTTAAGACAGTCCGTCAAGCAAGTTAGCAATCACCTGATCGAGTAACCACTCACTAGACATTTGAATGGCAATTTTACTTGAAAGGCCATTTTTGGCCTTGGCTGTGGCGCGGTGTCTTTGCGCATTTCGGTCCCGGCAAGCACTGCCAACCTGGGACCAGGCTTCGACATTTGGGGGATCGCACTCGATCTGCGCAACGAATTCCACTGTGATCGTGCCGACAGGAAAGATGGTTCGCTGCGCGTGGCGTTGACAAGCGGCGACCCGCAACTTGTGCCACCGGCCTCGCTGCCACGCAAAGTCAGTAGCAACAACCTGTTTGTCCGCGCCTATAACCTGCTTTTCCAGAAAGCCAACGTGGCTCCGCTCGCTTGGGATGTGCAGGTGGTGGTGCAGGTGCCGCTGAGCCGTGGCTTGGGTTCCTCGAGCACAGCAATCCTGGCAGGGTTGACCCTAGCCAACGAAACGCTAAGGCGCGAATACAAGATGGCATACCGGGTTGAGCAATTGCTCGAGTTTGCGCTGGAACTGGAACCGCATCCCGATAACCTCACGGCGTCTCTTTACGGGGGGTGGAACCTGTGCCTGCCATTAGTATCCGAAGACGGAGTAAAGCAGGCATTTTCTTTTCGTCGCCTGCCGCTCAAAATCCGTGCGCCAGTGCGGATTGCGGGGGTGATCCCCGATCTGGAGCTGGAGACACGCGATTCGCGCCAACTCATCCCAGTCAACATTCCCCGCAGTGACCTCGTGTTCCAGACTTCGCGAGTGGCGGCTTTGGTCTATCTGCTATCACAGGAAGAACTCACTCCAGCCCTGGTTGCGGAATTCCGGACGGCCATGGAAGACCGTCTGCATACATTGCAGCGGGCACACCTCATTCCCGAAATGCTGGCTATCTTCGAAGACTGGTACCGCGAGGGCGCGTATGGCTGTTTTCTGTCGGGTGCGGGTTCCACCCTTTTGGCGTTTTGGCCACAGCACACCGATTTTAGCGCACTCGACCTGGCACAGAGGTTGCGCGGCCACAAAATTGCCGCAGTGCAACGCGAATTCCGTGTTGATCACAATGGGCTGATGGTATTATCATAACCACCCAAGTAATGGTGTAAAAAACACTGAATCTTACGGGGTACAGAGTTCTATGTAAAAACCCAAAAAGTCACCAACAAAAAAATTTTTCTGAAAAAATGAAAAAACTCTGCGACTTTTGGTATTTAAATATATATAGCGGGGCTTTTTGGACAACAAACGTAATGGTGAAATGCTGGCGTGTTAGCTACAAAAATCTGACCACTTTTATCTGGACGGACGTCTAACTGTTGTGGTGGTAGCTTTCCGCTTGACTTACGTGCCTATCTTTGGAGTGTAATCCTGGAGGCTAACCCCCATAACCAAGTGAAAGGAGTGTGAGAATCACATGGTGAAAAAGACTCTATATTGGGTGTTCCCCGCGCTCGTGCTTTTGACAGCATTCTGCGGGGGAAGCAAGCAAGGGCTGCAGAATATCAGCCAGGGCGAGGGTTCCACCGATTCGGAAGAGGAAGGTTTTGTCGGTGAGGACAAACTGCTGGTCAAAGGCGATGGTGTTTCGCCTGCCGGGCTGACGACGCAGCTGCAGAAGGAGGCGGCGGCCAAGGAGGCGGCACGCATGGATGCGCAGCGTAAGGTCATTGAGATCTGCCGTGGGGCCAATATCCAGGCAGCAGCCACAGTGGACAACTTTGCGCTGGCAGGCTCTGCCGTGGGTAAAGACCTGGTCGGCCGGCTCAAAGGAGCAAAGGTCAAGAAGGCCAACTGCAAACCGGACGGAGACCGTGTTGGCTGCAAGGTCTTGATGGAAATCTACAAAAAGGGCATCAAGAAAGAATGCGAAATGGCTATGGCGGAGCTCGCCAAGTAGCAAGTTTCAGAAAAACCTAATCGTGTAAAACGGGTGGCAAAGCCACCCGTTTTTTTGTCTGTGCTGCTGCATAATACAAGAATTGGCAATCTGCGGCGGCCGGCATCGTGGACTGCTAAGAAGGCACTTAAGTGTGCAGCGCCCAAGCCTGTAGCGCCATCGATGGCTTCTGCAGAGCTGAGGCGAGCACCATGTTTTATTTTCTCGTGGCCACTGCACGGTATGTGGCTATGAGCCGCACAACTACTTGTGTTATTTATCCGCGCAGCTGGCTTTTGTGCGCCCACGAGAAGAGAACTACAAACTGATGCCCCTCAATTTAACTCATCACCGTAAAGATTGCGCTTTAGAATTTTCGCTGGGCTAAAGGCACCAAAACTTTTTGTGTTAATTTCTGAATTAGGGCCACGAACTCTTTCCAGCCAATGGTTTGATGGTTACGCGCAACAATATCCTTGATGCGCTGTGCCAAGAACATTGCTTTTTAATTTTGGCCTGCAGACGACTTTCAACGCATACTATTATGGAGGTGTAGTATGCGTTTTAAGTTTTATGTTGTGGCATTGATCGCCTGTATTACATTGGGTTGTAAGAGCTATTTGGGCCAGGCGGATAAATTTGATCAGGCATCGAGTTCAACCACTGATGGTGGCGCAGGTGGCAGTGGTGGTACTGGCACATTCACCGTCGGTGGCACGCTCTCTGGGCTTTCAGGAACGCTGGTTTTACAAAACAATGGTGGAGACAATCTTACTCTCACAAGCAACGGCAATTTTACCTTTGCCACTGCGCTGCCCAATGGTGAAAATTATGATGTCACGGTATTAACTAACCCAGTGGGCCAGGTCTGCCACGTGCGCGACAACCAAGGCACGATTGCTGGCGCCAACGTGACCAACATTGTTGTGCACTGCGCTTCGGATAGTGGCTGGACTCAAGATGCTTACCTCAAAGCGTCCAATATAGAAGCAAATGACCAGTTTGGCTATTCCGTTGCAATCTCAGGCTCTACAATTGTGGTCGGAGCACCACAGGAAGACTCCAACGCGACAACGATCGAGAATGGCGATGGCTTGGCTTCGGGCATGAACGGTGCCAACAACTCTGGTGCAGTATATGTGTTCAAACGTGACGCCAGCGGCAATTGGATCCAAGATGCTTACCTCAAAGCATCCAATGCAGAGGCAAATGATGAGTTTGGCCGCGCGGTAGCCATCTCAGGATCGACAATCGTAGTTGGGGCTTACAAAGAAGATTCTAACCAGACGACGATCACCAATGACGATAACTCAGCCTCGGGTGTAAACGGCGCCAATGAGTCCGGCGCAGTCTATGTTTTTAAGCGCGATGCCAACGGCAACTGGACTCAAGATGCTTACCTAAAAGCCTCCAATGCTGAGGCAGGTGATACATTCGGCCATGCTGTGGCAATCTCAGGCTCTACAATTGTGGTCGGAGCACCACAGGAAGACTCCAACGCGACAACGATCGAGAATGGCGATGG
>JANWWX010000003.1 GCA_025057195.1 Leptospiraceae bacterium
GAAGCTGAGAAGCGCACGTGGGATGCGCTAGCCAGTTTGCTCACCAGACTCCGCCAAAAACTGGCTGTGGAAATCTTGGAGCCACGGCTTTATACCCGGCTGCGCGGTGCTTTGTCCCAAGAAAAAGAGCTTGAACAAGAAGAGGCTGGGTTCACCAAACCGCAGACAGCAGTGGCCCGTCACAGCGTACCCAACAAAATCCGCCTACTTTTAGTCGAATCCGCCGGCATGCATTTTGCAATCCCGGTTACAAAAATCCATGGCCGATTCTCTTCAGCAAAAGAAGCTAAACTCACTGCGGCTGGTTTTTTCCCTTTAACATTGCCTGCCACCGGCAACGCTGGCTTTAAGATGGTGGTGGCTTACGAAGACTTAAAGCGCCGCAAGCGCTATATCCGCTGCAATACGGTGTTTACGCCCGTGGCGATTGCTCCCGAGGTGCTGCGCCGGAACATGGCATTCCTGCCCGTCGAAGAAAGCACGGGCACGCGCTTCTGGTCACAGCTACGCTTCTATGGCCGCCGCTTTTTTCTGTACGGCGCACGTGTTTCTTACACAATCCGCTCCGGTGGGCGAGAGCGTTCTTTTGAGCCAAGAAGTTTTGCACCGGTTGATGCGGATTTTCATTGAACACCAGGCAGACGTATTGCCGGTGGTCGAGCGTGGCCGCATCGTCGCGCAAATTGACCGTGCACAGCTCATTGAGGCCTTGAGCGAGATCCGTCCGGAAGGCTATCCCTTGGTGCTGGCAGAACCCGAAAGCGCAGAGGCATTGCTACGCCGGCTCGACCACTCGGGCCAGGAAAAACTCCCCACCATCAACCGGGCGTTTGAATTCAACGCGCTCTGGGGCCGTGCCGAAATCTTGCAGGCGCAGGGCAAATTACCACAGATTAAAATTTGGCAGCCACAGCGCGTTCCGCAAAACCACGAACACGAGCAAAACCTTGCGGCCGAGGCCAACGCTAACGAATTTTTGGCCAAAAGTATCTCCTCGATAAAAATGGAAAACCCTCAAGCCATAGCGGAAAAAATAACCCCAGCAAGCGAAAAACCTTTGGCAGAAAAAGAGACCAAACCAGATTTTAGCAAAATTCCGGAAACGCCAGTTTTTCCAAAAACTTCCGCAAAGCGGACCGAGATGGCGCCAGTGGAAAATGGCACCCAAAATAATTTTGAAGAAAACCACGATTTGGAGGATTTTGCCGCAAAGACAATCACGATCCGCAGGACTGACGCGCGCGCAAAAGCGGAAGCCAAAACTACACCGGCTGGGCAAGCCAGCAGTGAATTGCCGCTACGCAGCGCTGCCGAAAAAATCCACCGTGAGCTCGAACGTGGCCGGCTGGCCATCAATACCCTAGCCGCACTGGAATTACCGCTTTTAGCCTGCGACGGGAGCGGCACCGAGCTTTTCCATAACAAACCCTTTTCTGAATTGCGCCGCCGGTTCCCCGCAAGCCTCGTGGCAGCAGATCTCCTCAACCACGCCAAGGATGCCATCGCCGAGGCCGCACTCAAAGGTGAACTGGACATAGAAAAAGCAGTAATATTGCGTGAGCGAATTCCAGGATATCGAATTTATTGCAAGGCGATCCGCGACTACGACGATCCCGGGGCCAAGGCCCAAGGCTATATCTTCTGGTTTGAGCAGTTACCATTGCCAGCAAAGTTGGAGCTGCGTGATGAGATCCCGCCCGAGGACGATACCATGGGACGCCGCTTTGCCGGCAAAACCCTACCTGACATCCTGGCAGAAGAGGAAAGCCGGGCGATGGCTTGGGCCATGCGCGAGGCCAACGGCAACCAGTCCGATGCGGCGCTCTTGTTGGGTATTCCGCGCCAGACTTTCAACTACCGATACCGCAAATTGCTGCGCCGGCAGGCACGCCTCGAGCAGCGCAACGAGCGCAATTCCGGCAAGAAACCATGACCCAAACGCCGCTGCCCAAGCGGATTGCACACCTAGTGGAATTCCTATTCCTGCTGGTGATTTTTGTGCTCACCAACCTCTTTCCGTTTTGGTCGCTCCATGGCGTTGCACGCTGTTTTAGGATTTTATTCTATCCTGTTTTAGGCCAAGCCCGACGGCGCATCCGCAGCCATGTCAGCGAGCTTTTAGGTATCCGAGAGGAAAAAGCGCTACGGCAATTTACCAACCGCAACTTAGAGCACACTATCCGTTGTTTTTTGGAACTGATGCAGTCCTGGAAAATGCGCAATCCCCGTTTCATCCGCAAGTATGTAGAATTTGCAGAAGAGGCAATGGCCGTGGCACAGGATCGCTCGCAGGGAGTGGTATTTGCAGAAGGTCACTTTGGCAACTGGGAGATCCCTATCCCCGCCTATGCCTCGATTGGCTTCAAGGTGCATTTTGCAGCACAGCGGATCGCCAATCCGTATGTGGATTGGATGGTGCGCAAGATGCGTGAGGGCTACGGGGGTGGCAGTGCCATTTACCTCAAGGAATCGGAAAAATACCTACCGCTGTTGCGCCGAAAAGAACCGATTGGGCTTGTGGCTGATCAGGATGCAGGGGGCGATGGCATTTTTGTCGATTTTCTCGGCAAGAAAGCAGCCACCCACGCCGGCCCTGCGGTTTTGGCATACTTGGGCAAGGCGCGCCTGGCGATCGGTTTTTGCGTCTTTCAGGGGAAAGGGCGTTATCGGTTCTACATCCGGACACTTTACCGCTTTCAAGCTAAATCGGATTTTGCCTCCACACGCGAGGCGGCCGAAAAGCTCACCCGGCTTTGGGTCGCCGAGCTCGAGAAGGAAGTGCGTAAGTACCCGGAACAGTATTTTTGGGTACACCGGCGGTGGAAAACCCGACCACCGGAGGAAATAGCATAATGCTGCGTTATCTTTTTTACAGGTTATGGAAAAACCCTTTTGCCCGCTATGGAACGCTTGCGGCGCTGGTATTGATCATTTTTGCTGGAATTTTTTCGGCACGTTTTCGCATCGCGATGTTCTGGCATCGTCTTTTCAGCTCGCCTGACTGGTCCGACGCCATTCGCCATGCCGGACGGCCATTTGCTTTCGAAGAAAATCCCCGCCGTGCACAAGAACTCACCGAAGAAGCTTGGCGCGAGCTATACCGCTTGGCAGTGGAGACATTCGGAATACAGGACAAAGAAAAAGATATTTTCATTGGTCCTGTCGGCACCAAGCCTTATTCCGCATTCCTGCGCCGTTCTGCCGAAGAGCAAGTATTCACGTTACTCAATGCGACAGCACAGAATTGCTCTGCCGTCCAAATCAGTGTTGTGCCGGCCGACACGACACAACCTTTAGGCGAGTTGGCCGAGCGGAGTACACCGGCAGGGAAAATACGCCCCAAGCTGCGCGAGACGCTGCTTGCACTCCTGCAAATTTACCGCAACCGGATCGAAGCTGCGCTCGAAAAAAAACCCGATTACTTGCCGGCGCTCGAGCTTGCCGGAGAAATTTTCCGTGCTGCCTGCGCACTGCGCGATCTGGCAGTTCTTTATGCGCGTGCGCTCGACTACCGCGAGTATGCCTTGCAAAAACAGCTATACCTTAAAGATGCCGGGCTTTATGAAAAAAACCCAGAAGAATTCTATGCGCAGGCCCACGAGCTTTACCGCAACGACCGCGAATACCATGCGCTGCTCATGCGCTATTTTATAGCGACCCGCCACCGCACACCCCACCATCCCGCACAGTTAAAAAACCTGCGTGAGACCTACTACAAGTTGCGCACCGCTGCCAGCGCGCAAGCACTTATTGCTGCACTTTTAGCGGAAGCACGCCACAGCAGTGTTGGGAACGCACGCAAATGCCACTACGAACTTTTCGCGCTCGACTATCCAGGGTTGAGCGAAAACCCACAGTACCTCTACGCCCTGGCGGAAACCGCATACTTGGGTGAGGAGTTTGTCCGCGCCCAAAATATCGTTAGCAACGCTTTGCGCACGCTGCAGTCCCGGCGCCGCGCGCATTTTCAGGAGGACGAAACGGTGCGTGCGCTGGAGCGGCTTTCTTTCTTGCTGCAGCTCCGCCTCTACGAAAGTGAAAATCTATCTCGATTTTAACTCTACCCACCCGCCGATTGCCGAAGTGCTTGCCGCAGCGCGGGCGTTTTATCTCGAAAACTTTGCCAACTCCTCTGGTCTTTCGCTTTTCTCGCAAAAAACCAATGCCCGCATCGAGGCTGCCCGCGAACGCATTGCAAACCTGCTGGGGGTATCGGCAACACAGGTGGTCTTTACTTCCTCTGCCACCGAAGCCAACAATTTGCTCATCCGGGAATTGCGCCGACAACACCGCGGGGAGACCTTCCGCATTTTGAGCTCACCGTTTGAACACCCGTCGGTTGCTGAAGCACTCAAGACCCTCGAAGATAGCGAAATTGTTTTTTTTTCAGCCACAAACTGCTTTGATCCGCACTCCGCACTTGCAACGCTGGTGTCGCCGCACCTTTTGGTGGCAATGGCGGTGCAAAACGAGACCGGTATCATTTTGCCGGCTTTGGAATTTGCGCGAACCAAAGCAGCGAGTACGGCGATGCTTTGCGATGCCGCACAGCTTTTCCCTAAACTCTGCCGGGATGGCCCGCCGGCCTTGCAGCCGCACATTGTCCGCCAGCTCACCGATGCGGGAGCATTTGTCACTGCAGCCGGGCATAAGCTCGGTGCTGGTTTTGGCTGTGGCCTTTTGCTCACACCCCGCGCGCACTCGCTCCGCGCAGAGCATCCGCTTTTGGCCGGCGGCAACCAAGAATTTGGCCTGCGCTCAGGTAGCCATAACACCGAGGCAATCGTGGCGCTGGAACTCGCACTCGAACATAAACTCCATAGCAATCGCTATGTCCTGTGGCAAAAGACCACCCAGCTTTTGGAAGACACCCTGCGGGAGGAGCTGTCATTTTTGGACGGTTTGCGCATCGTCGGCAGCGGTATGGAACGTGCCCCTGGGACCACACTGCTCCTTTTGCCCGAAGTGCCAATTGACTTTCTGATTCTGGCGCTCGACCGGGCAGGGATCACCGTTTCAACGGGCACCTCATGCAAGTCGCGCTCGCGCACACCCTCGGCAGCGCTCCTGGCGCTCGGCTTCAGCGAAAAGGAAGCACTCAGCGTCATCCGGCTTTCTTATGACCAAAACCTCACGGGCGAACAAATACGCTACGTAGCCAAAACCATCGCCTCCTCAGTGCGGGCGCTTGTCCGCTAACGCGCTAACACTGAAGCCAAATAGCGGTGTATCTCTGGGTCGTTATCGTGCGTCAACTGCCAGAACGAAAAGCCAGCCAGGCGGTGCTGTTTCAAAAGCTGCATTTTTTCGGCAAAGGCCGTCTTATCCATATAAAAGGCGACGCGCATGCAACCTCCCGAGCGGTACCAGAGCGAAGGATCCTCATAGACTTTGTCTTCGTGGATGTCGCGGAAGCGCGTTAGGTTAAACCAACCTTTTGCGCCCTTTTCTGTGGAGAGTATTTTATCAATATCCGTCGGCTGGATTTTCTTGTGCGGGCCAGCGAGGATGCGCTGCACGTCACTATAATAGACCGAGCGGATCGGGGCCCGACAATCCAGCCCCCAATCGTAGCCATAAGTCGGGATCGCCATATAGAGCTTTTCGGGTGGCACCTTATCAGAAGCATAGCGGATGATCTGCTCGAGCCAGGCATTGGGTGCCTGAGGTCCTGGCCCAGGATTGCGGTACTTGCGCGGGTGCAGCTCGTACGCCATGACTTTGACCATGTCTGCATGCTGGGCTAAGAACGCATAATCATGCGTGAGTGGGCCGCGCCAGTTTTCGTGGAAATCGAGCACAATCGGCTTTTTGAGCCCTGCGCATTTTTTTAGCTTATAACGCGGCGGTTTGGCCTCATCCTCTTCTTCTGGCTCAATCGGGGTTTTGGGGTGGACTGCGACCGAAAGCAGTTTGCCGCGGGCATGCAGCTTTTTGGCCAAAAGCTCGATGAATTCTTCAAATTTTTCTTTCTTGTTGCAGGTCATCCCCTCGTAGTCGATGTCGATTCCGTCGTAGCCATAGGTCTCCACTTCGTGCAAGATGGCCTCGATGTGGCGGTCGCGGATGTCTGTGCGGCCATTCATCCCGATGACTTCGTTGATCTTTTCGACGGCATTTTCCCAGCGGAAGATGGTCGGGAGGATGCGCAAGCGGGGATTTTTGGCGCGCAATGCCGCGATGCGCTCGCGCTTCTGCTGGTTGCTCCACAGGGATCCTGGCTCCGGCGGATTGCTGCTGCGGCCTTTGATAAAGTAAATGAAGGGATGGATTTCGTCATAAAGGTGCGCATATTCGAGCATCACGGGAAAATCCGAAGACCAAGTGGAGGCCCGTAGTTCCGCCCGTAGCTGGGGGGTCGGGGTCTGCGGCTCCGCCCTGTCCGTGTGCACCTGTGGACCATTTTCGATCGCCCCCAAAGCAAAAAGCGTGGCGCCCCCTAAGCACAAAACCGCAAGCACACCGATGGCAATAAAAACAATCTTGTCAGTGGCGGACGGCCGGTGCAATTCCTCTGGTGTGGGCGCATCCGCAGTGCTATCGTTGGCTTTATTGAAATCGGTAACCGGCTGGGTTTTTTTCTGCATACTTTTTATTTTCGGATGGCGCCGGCGTTTTGCCACAATTTTCTTAGCCATACCCAATCTTGAAGCCAGGTTGTTTGTATTCAGCTATTTGTACCACATTAGGTTCCGCCAACCAGACAACTAAACGCCCACAGGGGGAAAATCAAATTGTCGCATTAGTTCCTGGCTAACCACCAAAGCAAGGGTTGGATATAAAATTTTTCAAAAAAAGTGAAAAAAATCCGCAATTTTCTGGTATTTAATATATATAGAGGGACTATGGACGAAAAACGGAAAACTAGCATTTCTTTGCCGGCGCCGGCGGAAAAACTTTGTGCCAAACACTATGCCACCGTCATGGCCAACTTAACATTTTACCTGCGCTACTTGCGCCGGCACCAGCCATCCCGGCAAAAACTCCGCACCCACAACGATGGCAGCGAGGGCATCATTATTGTGCAGGTATATTGGGACATGGAGACCTATAACGCACTGCATAGCTTAGCTTTTGCTTTGCGGTGGTCGGTGTCGTACCTCATTTGCGTGATGCTGATGCTTGCAGAGGATGGTATTTTACCGGGGGCGGAGGGTCTGGATCCCGAAGACCGGGGACTGCCATTCAGTAATTGCGATATGGAAGTCAAAATGTGGGGCGCTGCCGGGTATATTTACACAGAATTTTTGCTTTTTTCACCCTCCCAACCATCGAACACCGTCAGGACAAAGGTGCAAAAAGATAAAAAATAGCAATTCTGGATTTCCTGATGGGGAAAGCCCATGACGGTTTGTACCACCGATTGTTGGGTACTTACGGTTAGCTTTGGGCGTAATTGGAGTGTCGTTTTATGTCGCATTTGCAAAAGGCCGCATGCCGTATACCCTGAACGCCCAGCAGAGGTCTTGTGTCGAGCACGGTAGTGGTCCGCTTTTGGTGCTGGCTGGTGCCGGTTCAGGAAAGACAGGAGTGATTACCCAGCGGATTGCGCACCTTGTGCGTAGCGGGATTCCAGGGCATGCTATCTGCGCGGTCACTTTCACCAACAAGGCAGCCCAGGAAATGCGCGAGCGTGTGCGGGAGATTTTGGGTAAAAACCCTCGGGGAATGTTTCTGGGTACATTCCATAGCTTAGGCTTGAAAATCCTGCGCGACAATGCCCACCGGTGCGGTCTTGTGCCACAGTTTTCAGTCCTGGCGCGCGACGACCAACTCGCTTTGGCGCGGGAAATTTTGGTGGCAGCTGGTGTCGATTTGGACGCCTTTAGCGAGAAGTTTTTGTTGAGTCTGATTTCCGACTGCAAGAACAGTGGCCGCTCACCCAAGGAGTTTTTTGCCGACTTCTTGTATCCTGCATTGCCAGCCGGACTTTCTTTAGAAACGCTGATGGCAAATTATGGGGAACGCCTGAAAGCGATGCAGGCAGTGGATTTCGACGATTTGATCCTTTTGCCAGAGCGCTTGTTGGCTGAGGATGTAGAGTTGCAGCGACAGTACCAGCAGAAACTGCGCTGGTTTTTGGTGGATGAATTCCAAGATACGAATCCACTGCAGTTTCGCTTCTTGCTACATTTGCTTGCAGAGCCATTCAATCTATGCGCTGTCGGTGATGACGACCAGGCAATCTATTCCTGGCGTGGGGCTGACGCCAGCATCATGCTCGGCTTCCGCAGGCACTTCCCGCAGGCAAAAATTATCGCATTGGAGCAAAACTACCGTTCGCGCCAGTTCATTCTTGATTTGGCCAACGCCCTGATTGCGCATAACCGACATCGCCACAGCAAAAACCTATTTAGTTTGGATACGCGGCCAGGGCAGGCAGTCGTTTTTTCTGCTCAAGATAGCTTAGCCGAGGCAGAGCGCATTGCCGATGCCATCATTACGACCAAACTCCGCGACAAGAAGCAATACTCCGATTTCTGTGTTCTCTACCGCACTAACTTCCAAAGCCGACCTTTTGAGGAGGTTTTCCGGCAGCGCAATTTGCCTTACCGTGTGAGCGGCAGCTATGATTTTTACGAGCGCAGTGAAATTAAAGATGTACTGGCCTACCTGCGCTTTTTTGCCAATCCTGCAGACGATCGTGCGTTGCTGCGCATCCTGAATTTACCGCGGCGTGGCATTTCCGAAAAAGCGTGTGAGCGTTTGGTGCAATACGCGTTGCAGCACAAAATGAGTCTCTGGTCGGCAGTCGAACAGGTGGAACTTGCCGAAATTGGGATATCTGCAGTGGCCTTAGGGGGACTGCTCGCCTTCAAGGAGTTTGTGGCAAAACACAGGAATAATTTTTTCCAGCGTGGCGGGCTTGCACGCGCGACACAAAATTTAGTGGCTGACTTACAACTGCAAGAAGAGTACCGCCGCCAGGGCCACGACCCCGAAAAAGTAACCAACAAGATGCTCAATATCCGTGAACTGATCCGTGCGATCGAGGATTTTGAAGACCCCGAGCGCGCAGTGGCAGTTATCCCAGAAGAGACCGAGCGTAATATCTATAGCTACCTGCAATTTGTCGCCTTGCTTAGCCGCGAGCAGGGTGCCGAGCAGGACACCTTGCCCCGGGTGCAGTTGATGACCATCCACCAGGCAAAGGGACTAGAGTTCGACACTGTCTTTATCGCTGGACTTGAGGAAGGTCTGCTGCCGCACCACCGCTCCACGCACACCGAAGATGATCTCACCGGCTTGGAGGAGGAGAGGCGGCTTTTTTATGTGGCGATCACGCGTGCCCGCGAGCGGCTGTTCCTGAGTTATGCTGCAACTCGGCGGAGCCATGGCCAGATCATAGAAACTAGCCCTTCGCGCTTTTTGTCTGAGCTGCCGCCACACCTCCTTGACTGGGAGCAGGAAAAACCTGCCGACCTGGGTGAGCTCGAAAAGATGTTAGCGCAGTTAGACCAAAGCCGTCGTTAGCTTGAGCTCATGTTGTGAAAAAATCAGGCAACCTTGCCAGCGTGCGGTCATCAATACTAAAAATCTGCCAGCTTCCCGTGGTCGGATGCCGGTAGCGCAACAGGCTAGCCAAAAGGGCAATGCGGCCACGCTGCAAAGGGGGGCCCCCGTAGCGCACGTCGCCCAAAAGAGGAGCACCATAAGCTGCAAAGAGGGCGCGGATCTGGTGGTATTTCCCCCCCTCGGGTATCACTTCGTATTGGAAAACTTTGCCGGCACTGACTAACTGTGCGGTCACAAGATAGCGCATGCCTGGGCTTGAATCTGTGGCCGGAATATTTTCAACCCGGCGTGCCATGCGGTCGATTTTCTGCATATCCGCGGAAAGCACCATACGTTCGCTGATGCGCCCCGCGGCGCGCAGGGGTTTGAGCGTGAGCACATGGTATTTTTTATAGAATTGGCCACTGCGGATCTCGGCACTGATGCGTGCTGCTCCCTTCGATGTGCGTGCTAAGACCATCAGCCCCTGTGCGGGGCGATCTAAACGTTGCACTGCAGCACAAAAGGCATTGCCCGGCTTTTGGTATTTTTCCTTGAGGTAGGCGGCAAAAATTTCCGTGATCGGCGGGTCCCCCGTTGCGTCTGGCTGTGACAACCAGCCGGCAGGCTTAAAAACTACCAGCTGGTGGTTATCCTCGTGCACAACGAGTGGCAGGAGTGCGGCCACACAGGGCTTTTGCTTTTGGATGATGCGGGCATAGTACCGCCAGTCGAAGGCATCACCAGCAACCAAAATGCGGGATGCGTCAAACATGGCTAGGCTTTAGCAAAGCGGACCTGCCCATGACAGGAGTGGCCTAAAGCCATGGCGCCTTGCGGTTTTTAGCAAGACTTATGCCTTGTAATACGCGTCGAGATAGACTTTCAGCAGATCACCGACGACGCTGCGCACCGGCAAAGTGCCAGCCATGCCATAAATCGGCGCGGTGCCGCTTTTTTCTGCGGGATGCTCGCGCACGTAGCGCAGGGCATCTTTGAGATCGGCGATGAAACGCTCTTTGACCCCGGGCAAGGTGTGGCGCAGTGTCACTGCAATGTGCACGCATGGCGGGCGGTGTAGGCCATTGAGCGAATAGCCCTTTTTGGTCATTTGCTCCATGACACGGTAGATGTCGATGCCGCCCGGCTCACCATGTGTGTGCGAAGAGAAGGCAATGACATAAAGTGGGTTACCGAGGATGTACAATTCTGGAATTTTACGGATTTCATCTTTGAGAAATTCGGCAACCGCCAGAATCTTTTTGGCGGCCTCGAGATAGCCCTTTTCGCCGATACTGACCATCGCCGCCCAACAAGCCGCCGAAAGACCACCCGGCCGCGAGCCTGCAATCGTCGGCGAAAAATACATCCCCCCAGGCCAGTTGGTGACGGTGAAGAACTGGTGGTGGCGCAATTCGGCGTTGCGGTAGAGGATCACCGAAGTGCCCTTGGCCGCATAGCCATATTTATGCGTGTCCACAGAGATCGAAGTAACCCCTGGCAGCGAAAAATCAAAGCGCGGCACTGCATAGCCGAGCTTGCGAGCAAAGGGCAGGACAAAGCCACCCAAACAGGCATCGGTGTGGAACGGGATAGCGCGGCTGCGGGCGATTTCGGATAGCTCCTCGATGGGATCAATGGTGCCGTGCGGAAAAGCGGGAGCTGAGCCGACGACCACCACCGTGTTGCTATTGATGGCTCGCCGGGCTGCTGCCACGTCTGCGCAAAAGTTTTTATCAACAGGAATTTTGTGCAATTTCATTTTGAAATATTGGGCGGCCTTGTCGAACGCAGCGTGCGCGGTCACCGGTGCCACAATTTCTGGGTTGCGCACACCGCGTTCGGCATACGCCAGATCGCGGTAGGTTTTCATTGCCAGGAGAATGCTTTCTGTTCCACCTGAAGTTACCGTGCCACAGATTTCTTGCTGCACGCTGGGCGGAGCGTCGGCGGAAAGTAAGCGCGCGGTCATTGCCACGATCTCGGCTTCAAACTTGCTGGCACTTGGCCAAATGTCGCTGTGCAGTGGGTTCGACTGCGAATGCAGCGCATACGCTGCGTTTAGGTATTCGATGTATTCCGCGTCGCCATGGTAGACCGCACCGGAGGCATAACCCTCTTGCCAGCGACGGCTTTCGGCATCGCGCAGCGCGCGCAGGATTTTTAGCACCTCCTCTCGTGGCATGCCTTGTTCGGGGAGTTTGTCGAAAACTGGGAATTTTTCGCGGTAGGGTTTTAGCTCACGCGCCACGGCATCGAGCATCTCGCGCGCCTGGGCGCCAATCTGGTCTTTGATGAATCCCTGCGCTTTGAGGAAGCGCTCTATTTCGGGAAACTGTTCGAGCAAGTTTTCGACAAACGAAAAGAGCTCCGGGAATTTTTTCTGGTATTCTGCCAAAATCTCATAGTCCATGGTTACTCCGAATTCAGGCGCTGGTGGATCTCTTTGTGTGCGTAATAGACATTTTTGAATTCCGTATAGAGCAGGTCGTAGATTTTACGGTTGGCAGGATTGGGCTGCCAAACACGGGCAATTGCCACCCGCGATGGGATGTCTTCAAAGCGTAGCCAGCGCATCGACACCGCAGCCAAAAGTGCTACGCCACGCACATTGGCTTCAACGGGATCTTTAACCTGGCGTACTTCGCAGTTAAGGATGTCGGCGTGGATCTGGCACCACAGTTCGCTGCGGGCACCGCCGCCGATGAAATGGATGCTGCGGATTTTACGACCAATAAAACTTTCCACCGCCTCCAAAAGCCAACGCGAGTTGAAGGCCACGCCTTCAAAGACCGAGCGGATGAGGTGTGCGCGACCATGCCGCAGCGAAAGGTTGAAAAAGCTGCCGCGGATAGTATGGTCTTCAACTGGAGTGCGTTCGCCAATCAGCCACGGCGTAAAAAGCAATTTCTCGCAACCCGGTGGTGCTTCGGCAGCAATTTGGTTGAATTGATCGTAAGCATCTGGCGGGGCCCCATTCGGAGTTAAAATATCTTTGGCATAAAAAATTTTATCCCGGAGGTAAGTCAGGCAATAACCTGCTGTCTCATGTTCGTTGCCGATGAGGTAGCGTCCTGGGATTGCCGCCGGAATGGTCGCCATGTTGTGTTCGGGGTCGGTTTTTTTGAACGGCACATGGCAGGTCAGCCAAGAGGAGGTGCCGATATAAAGGTGCGCGGCATAGTCTGCAACCGCACCCGAGCCGAGCGCGGCCGACTGGAAATCCGGGGTGCCCAGCACCACCTTGGCGGTCGTGGGTATTCCTAATTCCTCTGCGGCCTGCGGCAGGATGTTGCCCAGCACATCGGTGGAAAGATAAAGCTCTGGCAATTTTTCCTGCGCAATACCGGCAGTGCTCACCAGCCACGGGTGGTAATAGACCCGGTGTGCGTCGCGGTTGTCGGTCAGCCAATAAAGCGCCACAGCATCCTGTGCGGTGGCAAACTTGCCAGTGAGTTTCAGGTTTAGATAGTCTTTGGGTTCCAAGAATTTATAGGTTCGGGCATAAATATCCGGCATGGCATTCTTGATAAAAAGGATATGCGCAAGGGTATCTTTTCCAGAAAGACCAGGCATACCCGCGGTAAAAAGCAGCCACTGCGCTAATTTGACCACATCATAGCCCTGGAATTTGATGAGGCCATCCATCAATTTGGCGATATGCTCTGCACCCCGCGTATCCATCCAGATGATCGCATTGTGGAGTGGCTGGCCTTCACGATCGACCGCGACGGTGCCCGACCACTGGGAGGTGACCGCAACGCATTCGATACGTTCGCGCAGCTGGGGATTTTTGGCCATGAGCTTTTGCGAGGCCTGGGTAATTGCCCGCCACCAGTCGGTAGGATCCTGTTCTGCCCCACCGCCAGGCAAAAGTATCAGCTCGGTGCTGCCAATTTCAAGATCGAGGATTTCTCCAGAATCACTGGCAATCGCCACTTTCGGTCCGGAAGTACCAAGATCAATTGCCAAGATGCGTGGCTCGGCCATGCCGCAGCACCTTTTGTCCCAGCGCGGCGTAAACTAAAAAGCGGTATTTTTTAGAATGCGCGGTGTAAAATGCTTGTCGTACCCACTATGATACGTTTGTGGCCATGTATGAGAGATTGTTTTCCAAAGCATTCGGGAATGGCATTGAGTTTAGTGTCGGCCTGCGCTATTTTTGCCGTTTTGGTTCCACTGGCCGGCTGTGCCAAACGCTCTGGGATCCTGATCGCCGGCTCTGAGACAATGAAAGATGCCATAGCACTTTTGGCACAGGATTTTAATCGTGCGCAAGATCGGTATATTGCCCGCGTCAGCGGTGGTGGGTCCAAGCAGGGAATTGAAGATCTCACTTATGGTCGCATCGATATTGCGATGACTTCCAATGACATCAATGAGACGCATTTGGCAGCGCTCGCCGATATTAGCAAATTCGAAAAGGTGGAGATCGGCTACGACGGTTTGGCTATCCTGGTGCACCCTGAAAATCCACTGCGGCAGATTTACCTGCAGCAGTATGCCAATATCCTTTCGGGTAAGACCACCAACTGGAAAGAATTGGGCGGCAAGGATTTGCCAATCATTCCAGTTTTGCGCGACCGCAAATCCGGGACGGAGGCCTATGTGCGGGAACACATCCTGCGCCGGCGCGATTTGGGCGAACCCGTCTATGCTGTTTTCCGTAACACCGAATATGCTCCGCACGCCGTCGTGAAGAAAAATAACCAAGAGATCATCGAATTTGTGGCAAGCCATGCCGGAGCGATTGCCTACATGGGCGTGGGTGTGGCCAAGGCAGAGGGGAGGGGCAAGGTGAAGATCTTGGAATATGCCCTAACAAAAGAGGGACCATTCCTCACGCCATCGATAGAAAATATCCAGTCTGGGAAATACCGCTTGGCACGGCCACTGGCTCTGGTCTATGTGCCCTCTGCGAAAAGCGATGCCTTTGTCGCGTATGCTTTGGGCGAGGCAGGCCAACGCAAGATCCTGGAATACGAATACATGCAGGCTGCGCCGACCACGGTGCTGGTGATAGAGAAACGTTTGCAAAAATAAAACAATCCAACAAATACCACTCAGTTTGACGCTGTGACTCCCTTTAAGAGTTGTACCTATGCTACATCCTAACCAAGCGTTATTCCCGGGCGAAAAACCGTTTCCTGCGATCCCGACCTGTGAGCATTTTGCTGGCAACGAAAAAATGATCCTCAAGGCGTTCGGCTTCCAGGAGGAAAAAGGGCCAGTATTTGACATCACCCAAGACTGCGAGGATGGTGCACCCACAGGCCAAGAAAAAGAGCATGCCGAGATGGTCGTGCGGTTGACCAATAGCGAGCACAACAAGTTCAAAATGGCCGGTGCGCGCATCCACGACTACACCAGCAAGTTCTGGAAGCAGGATGCCGAAATCCTGATCAAAGGCTGTGGCGACAAATTAGCCTACCTTACAATCCCCAAACCGACCTCGTATGAGCAAGTCAAAGAGATGGTCGAATACATCCAAGACATGACTGTGAAAGCGGGGCTCAAGCGTGAAATCCCAATCCATGTTTTGATCGAAACACACGGTGCCCTGCGCGATGTCGAAAAAATTGCCACGTTGCCATGGCTGCAGGTGCTCGACTTTGGTTTGATGGATTTTATCTCCGGCCACTATGGCGCGATTGCGCTTTCTAATATGAAAAGCCCTGGGCAATTTGAACACCGCTTGATTGCGCGCGCCAAAGCCAACGTGGTCGCGGCTGCGCTGGCCAATGGCTTGGTACCGGCGCACAACGTGACGCTTGATCTCAAAAACTACGAACAGACCCGTGCCGATGCAGCGCGCGCCCGTAACGAATTTGGTTTCCTCCGCATGTGGTCGATCTATCCCACCCAGATCGATGCGATTGTCGATGCCATGAAGCCCGACCTCTCGGATGTCAAAAAGGGTGTGGCGGTGCTAATTGCAGCACAGGACGCTGCTTGGGGACCGATCCAATACGAAGGCGAACTACACGACCGCGCCACCTACCGTGGTTTCTGGACATTGGTGCAGCGCGCGCGGCTGACCGGCATCGACATCGGCGAAGAGGCGACCCGCCGCTGGTTTAGCTAAGGCGATTTTTTAAGAAAGCGGTCCAAATCGCCGGGGACTTGTGACTCTGAGGCGGCCTTGTTTTCTTTCTGGATTTCGGCGTAAATTTCGCCGCGGAAAACTTTGAGTTCGCGCGGGGCCTTGACCCCCAGCTTGACCTGATCGCCCTTGATTTCGACCACAACGATCTCGATGTTGTCGCCGATGACGATGGAATCGTTGACCCGGCGCGCCAGAACTAACATCAGCCACCACCTGCAGCGTTGGTATTGTATTTTTCCACCAGCTCCAAAAGCGGTGTCCGCACATGGTGCAGTGGGTCTTCCGAAATGAACTGCGCACCGAGCTTGCGCGCGCGGTTGATCAAGACTGGTCCCTGCAGGTTGATCGTCATTTTTTCCGGTTTGCCTGCAGGCACGGTGATGATGCCCCAAAACTCGGCCGAATGGACAGAATTCGCCTCAATCACCGCCAAAAATTGTGGGTCGATCACGGGTTCATAATCCGGCGCGACATCGTGGATGCGCGTTACCAAGAACGCCAGCTGCGGTTCTTCGAGCGACTGCAACCAGTGGAAAGTGCTGCCGGTCTTGGTTGGCAGCAGTGCAAAGTGGTGGTATTGTTCAAAGGCAAAGATGCCCTCGGGGAAATAAAACTGCAGCGCAGTGTCTATTTCGATCCTGCCAAGAGCGCGTGTCTCAAAAAACATCAGCGCAGGAAATCCATCAGCGTCTGCTTGATGATGCCGGCTCCGACGCGCAGCGCATAGGCATGCACCGCCTCAAGCCATTTGAGGTCCACAATCGCCTGCACCACGTCCACACTCTCGTTTTTAGCCAAAAGTTCTTTGGTGTAGGTAGTGTCCCAGGCGATGCGCTTTTCGTGCTGTTCCAACCGATTGACCCGCGCACCCACTTCGGCGCGGTAGCGTAAAATGTTTTCGAGCGCGCTGTCGAGTGCCTCCAGGTCACGGCCACCGACGAGTTTTATGTCGCCCTTGATGAGGTCGTCACGCAGCATGATGACTACCTCAAAAATCGAAAGACCGGAGACGGTTGCCGTGGGCGAATAGTTATTCGGCGGCTCGGGGTTGGCACCGTCGATGAGTCCTAAATCCTGCAAAACAGTGCCCCCTTCCAAGTCCTCAAGCCAAATCTGGTGTGGCGACTTGCTGGTCAAAATGATGTCGTCCTGCGAGCCTTTGCTCGCCCTGACTTCGACCGGTGCCGTGTTGATCTTGTCAATAATGTCGTTGATGGTGTCACCGGCCGAGATGCGGATGCGCACGCCGTTGATCGCGATCAATTGGTCACCCTGTGCGACATAGCCTGAGGAATCCTTGTTGGAAGCAATCGACATGTTGGTGCCCCAAAATACTCGGTTTCCGGGCAGCGTGATCTCCATTGTCTCGTGGCGTTCGATCTCTCGGCTTTGCACTTGGATGTCCCCTTGGTATTGCACACCGATCACCGCATTCCCCTGATCGATGCCCGCCGTCTGCAGGTGGGAGAAGATTGGCAGGAATGGGTCACGTTCGATGACACTGCCGCCAAAAAGGGCGCGGCCGGTGGCATCTTTGGTATTGGCGATATCGATGAGCGCAAGCAAATGCTGGTTGATTTCTTTGGCTACCGCTTCTTTGAGTTCAAAGTTGCTGTTGGTGCCATTGGCCGCCTGCACGGTGAGATAGCGCATGCGCTGGAAAATTTCCCCGACACGGTCGAGTTGACCGTCCATCAAGTTGAGCCGGTCTTTGGCCTCGCCGACGTTGCGTTCGTACTGCTCCAATTCAGCCAACCGGCCGCGGTAAAGCATCTGGCTGGCGGCACCCACCGGATCGCTCGATGGAAACTGGATTTTGGAGCCGGTGGCCAGCTCGCGTTCGGTCTTGTCGAAGTGGAGTTGGTGGCGGTTGAGCGTAGATAGGAGAGTGTTATTTTTCATCAAGTCTGTGATGCGGATCATCGCAGTTTACCTCACAATTTATTGATTAAGCGGTCGAGGAGTTCGTTCATGGCCTGCATAATACGTGCCGCCGCGTTGTAGCCGTGTTGGAATTGCACCATTGCGGCCATTTCTTCATCGAGGTTGACTCCCATCACCGATTGGCGCAAGTTTTCCAAATTGGTCAGGATCAGCTTCTGGTTTTCGACTTCTTCTTTGGCGGCCTTGGCCTCGATGCCAACTTTGGCAATGAGTGCATTATAAAACTCGTCACTGTTGCGGTGCTCACCGACCATCGTCGCTTTGTGCCGAATGGCCTGCGCGATGCGCAACGCATTGCCGCCATCTTTGGAACCATAGGCCATGTTGACATCGCCCGTACCGCCAACGTCCTTGCCCAGCCCAGCAGCAATCAGCGCCACATTGCCTTCCACCTCATGCGAAAGGTGGAGTGCGCCGGACGGATGCACCACCGGGGTGAGGGTGATGCGGTCGAGCGTGCCCTGTAGTTTATTGATCTCATCAATGCGGCGGTAATCAAAGGCGCCCGCAGGCCCTGAGTTCTGCAAAAGCCCAGCAAAACCGACTAAAAATTCCCCTGAGTCTTCAATATGGCGGATCATAAAATTGGTGAGATGGTTATCCGTTGCCTCACGTGCCTTGAGCACCAAGTTGTTATTGTGGTTGAGGTATGCCACCACACCCGCACCCGAGCGGTTGATTGCTTGGATGACATC
>JANWWX010000040.1 GCA_025057195.1 Leptospiraceae bacterium
TGCTGTTGCTCGAAGACGGCCTGCCCTTGAGCTACGCACCCTATGGCGATAATGCCTCGTATTACCACCCACCGATCGAACGCTTCGAGCGCATCGAGGTCCTCAAAGGAGCAGGCCAACTGCGTTTTGGACCACAAACCGTGGGTGGGGTGATTAACTATATCACGCCCAACCCGCCCAAAGATCCTGGGGGAATGCTCACCCTCATTGGTGGCAACCGGGAGTATTTCAACGGCCACCTCAACTACGGTGGCTTTGTCGGCAACGCCGGGTTTATGGTTGATGTCCTGCGCAAATCCGGACAGGGCGCACGCGACAATACGTTCAGTAAACTCAACGATTTGAATCTCAAAAATGTGCTTCTGCTCGGCGACAAGCACACGCTGACGAGCAAGGCCAATATCTATACCGAAGACTCGCAAGTGACGTATTCCGGCCTGACGCTCGCCGAATGGGAAGCTAACCCGCGGCAAAATCCTTTCAAAAATGATACGATGAGTGCCAAACGGTTTGCCGCCTCAGTGCAGCACTCGTGGCTAATTTTACCCACGACCGAGCTTTTGACCTCCGCTTACGGCGCCTATTTCACACGCGACTGGTGGCGCCAGTCGAGCAACTCGAACCAGCGTCCCAATGATGCAAGCGATCCCAGCTGTGGTGGCATGGCCAATTTGGAGACGACCTGCGGTAACGAGGGCCGTTTGCGCAATTACTACACGTATGGTGTGGAATCGCGGCTGCGGCACGACTATACTGTTTTGGGTGAAAAACAGCAGCTCAACTTTGGCTTGCGCGCGCACTATGAATTGCAAGACCGCAAGCAGGTCAACGGCGACTTCCCGCTCTCGCGCAGCCAAGGCACTTCGGCCAACGCCGGTCTGGTGGAGGACAACTTACGGCTCGCCGATGCGTACTCCGGTTTTATTGACCATGTCTTTCGCTATAAGGCCTTCAGCATCACTCCCGGTGTGCGCGTCGAGCACATGCGCTATGCCCGCACCAACCGGCTGCGCGCCGTGCAGACACAGGACAACCAAGGCAAGGGCGTGGAGGGCAATACCCAAATCACCGAGATCATTCCCGGCGTCGGTGTGACCTACAATGCCTTTGAGCGTACCACGTTTTTTGCCGGCGTGCACAAGGGTTTTTCACCACCACGGGTGGAGGATGTCATCAACAACACCACAGGGCTTTCGATCGACCTTTCCCCAGAACGCAGCGTCAATTACGAAGCAGGCGTGCGCACGAAAATTATCCCCGGTATTTCGGCTGAGGCAACCTATTTCCGCATGGATTTTTCTAACCAAATTGTCCCTGCCAGTGTTGCTGGCGGTGCGGGGGCCACGCTCACCAACGGTGGCCAGACGCTGCACCAGGGCGCGGAATTCGATCTGCGCATTGGCACTGCAGAGCTCTTCAAAATTCCGCACGATTTTTATCTCATCACCGCTTACACCTTTTTGCCGACAGCGCGCTTTGAAGGCACACGGTTTTCGGCGATCAACCCTGCAATCTCAGTGTCGGGCAACCGGGTTCCGTATGCCCCAGAGCACAATATCACCACCACGATCGGCTATGCACACCCGATTGGCATCGACATCCGCTTGGAACAGGTCTATGTCGGTGCCATGTATGCCGACGACCTCAACACCGAGACTCCGACAGCCAATGGCCAGGCAGGCCGCATCCCAGGCTATGCCATTTACAATGCCGCGCTAAACTATACCTTTGCCCCGTGGAATACGACCCTCTTTGTCACCGCCAAAAATCTCACGGACACGCTTTATATCGCCGACCGTACGCGCGGGATTTTGCCGGGCACACCGCGGCTCATCCAAGCGGGAGTTTCAGTGAAGTTTTAACTGCTGAAGGGATTTTGGTACCCAGCTTGGTAGCTAAGGAAACTGCAGGTTTTCGAGCACGCAAGCGCGGCTTCTGGCAAAGCCCTCACTGGGCTTTGTCAGAAGCCTCTTAGAATTTTTATCTTTTTTCTTCCCGGATAATTTTGCGGATATTGTTAACCGCTTGCTCCGCACTCTGCACGTCTTGCTTTCGCAGGGCAAAACTCATTGGGATCACTACCTTGTCGCTACTTTTCTGCTTTCTGCGCGCTGGGGATTCTTTCTTTTGTCCACGACTATGGCAGGTCACAGTAAGTGGAAAAATATCCAACACCGTAAAGGGGCGGCCGATGCCAAACGCGGTGCACTCTTTACCAAATTAGCAAAAGAAATCATGGTCGCAGCCAAATTGGGTGGTGGCGATGAGGCTGCCAATCCACGCCTGCGTGCAGCCATCCTGCGCGCACGGCAAAACTCAATGCCCAAAGAAAATATTGAGCGCGCCATCAAAAAAGGCACCGGCGAACTGGAAGGGGTAAATTACGAAGAGGCACTCTATGAAGGCTATGGCCCCGGTGGGATCGCGATCATGGTGGAAGTTCTCACTGATAAAAAAACGCGGACCGTGCCCGAGCTGCGCAGCCTGTTCAAATCGCATGGCGGCACGCTGGCGGAGGCCAACGCGGTGGCGTACCTTTTTGAACGCAAAGGGTTGATCCTGCTTGAGGGGGAAAATATCAACGAAGACGATGTGATGGAAATTGCGCTCGAGGCCGGTGCAGAGGACATCGAACGCGATGATGAGAAGGTATTTGCTGTCAAAACGTCGGTTGCGGACTTCCACCAAGTCCTCGCCGCGCTCGAACCCAAAGCTGCTGCCAAAGGCTATAAAATCGTTGAATCCGGACTGCGCTATATCCCGCAGACGACCGTCACGCTCGATCCCGAAAGGGGCAAGGCCGCGCTCGAGCTCATCTCCGCGCTGGAAGACTACGACGACGTGCAGCACGTCTATACCAACCTGGAACTGACCGAAAATCTGCTGGTTTAGCCACGCACCGCAAGGATAAAATGTGGCCGGCCAGCGAGGTCTTTTTCCACACGGACCTGGCTAAAACCCGCCTGCTCAAGCCACGATTTGGCCTCATGGCTTTTTTGCGGATGCGTTTCGAGCGCAAAAAGCCCACCGGGTGCAAGCAAACGGAAGGCAGTCTGGATCAGGGCTTTATGCTCTGCTGCAAAATCTTCAGCAACCAGCGCGCAGCGCGGTTCAAAGTGTAGCGAAGGTGTCGTGGCGTATTCTGCTGGCTCGACATAGGGCGGGTTGCTGACGAAAAGATCTGCTTTTTCAGGCAGCGAAAAATCCGCACGGCAAAAATCGGCTTGGTAGTATGCGCAACCTGTCTCCCGGAGAAAGGACTGCGCATTTTCCCGTGCCACGCTTAGGGCTGCGCCAGAAATATCTATGAGTGATAAACGCGCAGCTTTGAGCTCCAAAGCGAGCGTGATTCCCAAAACCCCCGAGCCTGCGCCAGCATCGGCGATGTGGCGTGCGTGTTGCAGCCGGTTCAGGATGTGCGCGACCAATTCTTCGGTTTCGGGACGCGGGATGAGCACGTCTGGGGTGACCCTAAAACGGCGGCCGTAAAACTCCCGATAGCCAAGGATATAGGCTGTCGGCACACCTTTGGCTTTAGTTTGCAATTTTTCGCGCAACTCACGGATTTCTGCTCCACTCAGGGGCCGGTCGTATTGGGTAAAAAGCGCCACACGGCTCAAGCCCAGAACATGGGAAAATAGGAGTTGCGCTTCGAGGCGCGGGGAGGCGATCGCGTGGTCTGCCAAATAGCGCTCGGCCTTTTTGAGTGCCTCAAGCAGCGTCAACACAGGTGACATAATTTTGCTCAAGCACCAGCGGTAAACGCCGATGGATTAGCATGCGCTGCCACAAAGGGGTTGTGCTATTTTTCACTTGGGCCACACTCCTGCCCGTGCAGGCGAGCATCCGCCTGCCTTCGCTTTCACTCGACGATCCCGAATTGCGCCGCATGCGCGAGGAGGTCACACAAAACCTGCGCACGATAGCTTCAGGCCAGACCCCGCACATCCGCTGGCGTTATTACCGATTGCGCAAAAAAGACACATTCTTTTCAGTCATGGCGCGCACCGTGCTCAACCACGACACCATCTCCAGTGTCAATCGGCTGGCCTCACTGTGGGATGTTCGTCCGGGTGACGAGTGGCTTTTGCCCAACGCGCGCGGCATTGCTGTCTATGGCGAGCGCAACGCTGTAGCGCAAAAATTCCACCGCCGTCCTGAGACACTCATTCCCGTTCCAGGAAAACCTGGGCTGTGGTTCATCACGGGTCTCCACTTCGATCCCGAAGAAAAAGAATTCCTCAACCTGCGCGCGTTTGTCCACCCGGTGCGGGGCAAAATCACTTCAGGTTTTGGCCTGCGCCGCGATCCCTTCACTGAAAAGCACCGCTTCCATAAGGGCATCGATATCGCCTGCCCAATTGGCACGCCAGTGGTTGCTTCTGCCGAAGGCACCGTCATTTTTACCGGCAGCAAAAAGGGCTATGGCAAAACGGTGGTCTTGGAGCACCGCAACGGCTACCAGACACTCTATGGCCATCTTGACCGCATCTTGGTCAAACCTGGCGACAAGGTGAAACAAGGCGAAAAAATCGCGCTTTCTGGTACGACCGGGCGCAGCACCGGCCCGCATTTGCACTTTGAAGTCCGCCGGCGTGGGCAACCTGAGCGCCCCAATTTCCACTTGGCCAGGCTCTGACGCCCAAAATAGCGATACCCAACTATAGAACTCTTGCCCAGCCGGTTTTGTTTTGGCTGGTTGCCATAGCTTAAAGCAGTTGTGCGATCTGCACCGCGTTGAGTGCTGCCCCTTTGAGGAGCTGGTCCCCGGCAACAAAAATATTGAGTGCCCTACCCGGTAAACTCAGATCAGCGCGGATACGCCCGACCAGGCAGTCAAACTGGCCTGAGGCCTCAATCGGCATCGGAAAATGGTTGCGCGCGCGATCGTCCACCACGCGCACACCAGGGAATTCGGCATAAAGCTGGCGGGCCTCATCTTCGCTGGGCGCTTTTTCTGCAAATTCAATGTGGATCGACTCAGCATGCGCGCGCAAGACTGGCACTCGGATGCAGGTGGGGCTTATCGCAATGCTGTTGTCGTTGAGGATTTTGCGCGTCTCTTTCACCATTTTCATTTCTTCTTCATTGTAGCCATTTTCCCCGACCGCGCTATTGTGCGAAAAAAGGTTAAAGCCATAAGGAAAGGGCATTTTCTGCGGGACAAAAGGCCTATTCTCGAGCACCGCGCGGGTGGCTTCTTTGAGCTCTTCCATCGCCGCCCAACCGGCACCCGAGGCCGCCTGGTAGGTGGAAACGACGATCCGGTGTACACGATAGCGCCGGTGCAGCGGGAACACAGCCATCAGCATGATGATCGTCGAGCAATTGGGATTAGCAATCACCCCAGAATGTTTTTTGGCTGATTCTGGATTGATTTCTGGAATCACGAGCGGTGTTCCCTCGCGCAGGCGGAACGCAGAGCTATTGTCGATCATCACACAGCCGGCATCGGTGACATATTTTTCGTATTCCTTGCTGACAGCGCTGCCAGCAGAAAAGAGGGCCAGATCAGCCCCCTTAAAGGAAGTCGGGGACATTTCCTCAACGGGAATGTCCTCACCGCGGAAGCGCAGCTTTTGCCCTGCGCTGCGCTTGCTCGCCAAGAGCCGTAACGAGGCCACTGGAAAATCGAGTTTTTCCAAGACGGTCAAAAATTCTCGACCGACCGCACCAGTCGCACCTGCGATCACAACATGCTTTGCGGGCATAGGTCTGCGCGTTTTGGCACGACGCGCTGAAAACCAAAAAGCCTATGGCACCATGCTGATCCGCCACAGTTGCGGTTACTATCCCGAACGCGTGGCCCGCGACCACCTCATCCACGACTACCGGCACCGCCTGCCTCTGGCGGCGCGCACCCGCATCCTGGCCAAAGGCTATCGCCGCTATGGCTATAGCTACTACAAGCCTTATTGCTCTTCCTGCCGTGAGTGTGTTCCCTACCGTGTGTTAGTGCAGGCATTCAAGCCCAACCGCAGCATGCGGCGCATCCTGCGGCGCAACGCACAGCTAGAAAGCAGGTGGGATACGCCGCAGCCCTCGCGCGAGAAGTTCGAACTCTATGTGCGCTACCAACTGTTCCGCCACAAAAATGGCAGCGGCGTTACACAGCGCGAACTGGCCACGGCGATGCTCACCCAGATGTACACCAATCCCGACGATACTCTGGAATTGGTGCTCCACGAGGGCAAAAAACTCGTCGCTTTTGCTATCTTTGACCGCAGCGCAGATTCGCTTTCTGCAGTCTATTCGGTGTACGATCCCGCTGCCAAGAAGCGATCGTTGGGGACACTGTGCATCCTCTTGGCGATTGGAAAGGCGCGCGAGCTCGGCCTACCGTACCTCAATTTAGGGCTCTGGTTAAAAGACCACCCTAAAATGTCTTATAAGCAAAATTTCCAGCCGGCAGAAATCTATTGCGGCAGGCACTGGCGGCCATTCACCGGTTAGCTTTCCAAATAGTCGCGATCGAAGGTGGTGCGCTCTTTAAGGCGCTGCAGCAAGTTTGCGGCCATGCGCTTCATCGTGCGCTGGGTCAAACCCAAAATTTTTTCGAGGTCGCTATATTTGACCTGTTCTATTTTTTGTAAGATGAAAAGATTTCGCTCCTGATCGTTGAGCGAAAGCAGGAAATTGTCGATATGGCGTTCCAACTCCTTTTGGTAGATGCGGCCGACCTGCTCGTCTTTTTTCCATGCCTCGCTTTCCTGCGTGTTCATCATGTCGCGCGTGAGCCGACGGTGCGTGTCGCGGACGTAGGTTAAAATGATGTTGCGCGCCGTTTTGACGAGCCAAGACTCGATGCGGTCAGTCGAAATGTCGAGCTCGGGCAGTTTGTCGTAAAAAGTAATGAAGACCTCCTGCAAGAGGTCCAGCGCCTCGTCCGCATCGCGCACCGAGCGCAGGATGTAGCCCAAAACACGGTTTTTGCTTTTGTTATAAATGCGCTGGAATTCCGCCTCCAAAGAGGGTGGACGCTTAGGAGGAGTGCCGGCATTATGCTCTTCTGCCTGCATGGTACCACTTTTTTTTGGCCGCACGCGGGTAAACACAGTATGTTAACCCCACTCCATGCAAAATACAACAGCGGTTGTCATCTATACCAAAAATTACTGCCCTTACTGCCGGCGGGCGAAAGAATTTTTCCAAAGCCGAGGCATCGCGTTCGACGAAATTGACGTCACGCACGATCCCGAAGGATACGCCGCACTCAAAGCCCGAACCGGCCATATGACCGTGCCGCAGATTTTTATTCGGGGCGAATTCATCGGCGGTTTTAGCGATTTGCTCGAAAAATTCCGCCGCGGCGAAATCCAGCTACCACAATAAAAAATCCGCGACAAGCACAACGCCTTTACGACGCTGCCGCATGGTTGCAATCCACGGCGAGTGCGCACCGCGCTTTGCCGCGCTCCAAGCTGCCTTCCAGAAAAATTTTGCGGAAAACCGCGAGGTGGGCGCTGCGCTCTGTGTCTTCCACCAAGGCAAAAAGGTCGTCGATATCTGGGCTGGCTACCACGACGCCCAAAAGGCACTTCCCTGGCAAAAAGATACCCTGGTCACTGTTTTTTCGGTGACAAAGGCACTGGCTTCAATCTGCTTTTTGCTTTTGGCGAAGCGCAAAAAGTTCGATTACGACCGGCCAGTCAGCGATTATTGGCCAGATTTCGCCATGCGCGGCAAAAAGCATATCACATGCCGGCAGTTACTCGAACACCGCGCAGGGCTTTATGCCATCGAAACCCCACTGACACTGCGCGACTTTGCCGAAAACTACCCCCGCGTCTATCGTGCACTCATTGAGCAACGCCCGCTCTATGTTCCCGAAAGCCAGCAGGGCTACGCCGCACAGGCCTGGGGTTGCTATGCCGCAGAACTTTTCCGCCACATTGCGGGGGAAAGCATTGGTAAATTTTTTGCGCGCGAGGTGGCCAAGCGCCTGGGTGTTGATGCCTTTATTGGCCTGCCTGCAGAAAAAGACCCGCAGGTGGCCACCCTCTATCCAGTGAGCACGGCAGAGCGGCTCACCGCATTGATCCCAGACATCGTTTTCGGCAATACCACGGAAGGGCGGATTGCGCGCGCATTCTTGAGTGGTGACCGCAGTATCGAAAAAGCCTACATGAACCCCGCTTTGGGACCCCACGGACTTTTGGTTTTTAACGAGCCGTGGCTGCGCAGGCTTGAGTTGCCATGGGCCAATGCTGTTGCCAATGCGCGCGGCCTTGCCACGATTATGAATACCTTTGCCACCAAGGGAGCAAACCCGTTTGCCGACCACGCACTCTTGCGCGAACTCATGCGCCCCAACCCACTGCGCTATGATCTCGTGCTGCAAAAGCGTTTAGGTTGGAACCTTGGCTTCCTGAAAGAAGAGCTACACCTTTTTTCACCCCATCCTGAATCTTTTGGCCACTCCGGCATGGGCGGCTCACTCGCCTGGGTGGATCCCAAATCCCAGTTGGCTTTTGCTTATGTCTGCAACAAAATGGACTATCGCGTACGTCCGGAAAAAACCTTGCGGCTTTGCCACGCGCTCTAC
>JANWWX010000041.1 GCA_025057195.1 Leptospiraceae bacterium
ATCACAGGGGAATATATCCCGCGCGAAAGGCTACGCCACACAATTGCCGCATCGCAAAAGCTTTGGGTGGTCGATGAAGCCTATAACGACTTTGCTGGGGCCGACGCTACCATGCTGCCCTATGTTGGGGAACATCCTAACCTGATTGTAACGCGCACGTTTTCTAAAACCCACGCGCTGGCAGGGCTGCGTGTAGGCTATCTGGTATGCTCTAACGCACTCCTGCTCGAAGGACTTTTGGCCCACAAAGATTCCTACAATGAAGATGCGCTGGCAGTGCGGCTGGCGGTGGCGGCACTGGAAGATGCCGAATGGCACCAGAAAATCCTCACTACAGTGGCCCAAGGGCTGCACACGCTACGGCGCGAACTTTCGGCGCTGGGCTTTACTGTCTATGATTCGGCAGCCAATTATTTTTTGGCGGAGCCACCGGCTGGCAAAACCGCGGCTACCGTGGCATCCGAACTACGTGCCCACAAAATCCTGGTGCGGCATTATCCTGACTCGCCTTTTGCAGACTGTGTGCGCATCAGTGTCGGCTCGCCAGAAGAAAATGCACGCCTCATCAGCGCACTGCAGCAAATTTTAGGGATTGCGGCATGAACTACCGTGTCCTATCCTGGCTACGACGGAACAAAGCACCTGAGCCGATTGCTGAGCCAACAGCCGATTGGCATACCCACCATATCGTAACCCTGCGCGGCCACGAGCGATTCCAAGAAAAGCCCGGCGGCATTCCCCTTTTCGGCAACAAACCAGCGTGGGTCCACCTTTACCCACGCAGCGAGCAAGAGCTGATTTCGCTGCTCCACCGCTACCACATCCATCCATTGACCGTCGAAGACATTTTTAATACCTCCAACCGCATCAAGCGCGAAAAATTCCCGCACTATACTTACTACTGCTTTCGCGGGGTGCACTTGGCCAAAAGCTACATCACCACCATGGATTTTAATTTTATTGTCACTCGCAAGACATTGATTACGGTCACCGAAAGCCAACGCCTGACCATCGACCGCTTGCTGGCCGACGAGGCGCTCTGCCGTGAACTGTTGCGCAAGGGTCCAGAGTTCATCTTGCACCGCATCCTAGATATCGAAACCGACCACACGCTGCGCATCGTGCACGAAATCGATTTGGCTTTTGAGCGCTGCGAGAGTGCACTTTTAAGCTACCGCGAAGATGTCGATATCGCCATGGTGTTTGAGCTCAAATCGTCGCTTGCGACCATCAAAAAGCTCATCCTCACCCACAAAGAAATTTTTGACGAAATGCAGCAATACGATATCGCGCACTTCTCGCCCGAGTCAGCAGCGTTTTTCCGTGACGTGCGTGACCATGCGATCAAAATCATCGACACCATCGACGGCATCACGCAGGCAATCGCATCAGCTATTGAAGCATACCACACCATCTCGACCAAGCGTACCAATGATATCATCCGCATCCTCACCATCATGACTGCAATCATGCTGCCACTAACCCTGATCACGGGTTATTTTGGCATGAACTTTGAACACCTGCCTTTGACCAAGGACTATTATGGCTACCTCAAGACGATTATTGGTATGGCGGTCCTGGCCGGCGCAATGCTTTTGTGGTTTATAAAAAAGAAGTGGCTGTGACCCCAAATCCATTGCGCGTAAGCACCAAGCATTGGTTATTTCAGAAAGAAAGTGAGGAGAGTGCAACTAAGTTGGTTTTATCGTCAGCATCCAACCTTTGGTTATTTAAAAGTACAAAAGCCACTAAGCACACCAATCCTGTTGCTATGTTGCAATCCAGAGGCAAAATCCCGTTTTCTATCGCTTCGCGTTGCCCGCTGTGGTGGCGGACGGAGGTTTTGATGAGGAAAATCGTAAAAATTCGGTATAAATATACCCCTCAGTGCCCCACATTGTGATTTTCGTGTCATAATTACTGAAAAACACTCCTCGGTCCTCAGGTTCCAGATGCTCCGCCCCTGGAACGATCCCCTCTTCAGCCAAGCAGAGCATCACGAATATAAGATGCGACACCGACCAGCGCAAAGAAAACGCGAGAGTGTGTAGCGAACCGTAGGTTTCCATGTCCCAATAGACCTGCACAATGGTGATGCCGTCTCTGCCATCGTTGTGCGTGCGGAGTTTTTGCCGTGACGGTGTGTGCCGGCGCAGGTAGCGCAGATAGAATGCTAAGTTTGCCATAACAAAAGCATAGTGTTTATGGCAGAGATTTTCCGCCGGCACCGGCAGCGAGATACTGGTTTTGCGTTTTTCGTTCATAAGCCCCTCTATATATTAAATACCAAAAAATCGCGGAATTTTTTCAGCTTTTTGGAAAATTTTTTGGCTGGCTGTGGTTTGAAGGGCTTTTACATAGAACTCAGTGTGCTGTGCGGCTTGTGTTTTTTGAAACCATTGCTTGGGTGATTACGGTAATAGTTAGTCGCAAAAAGCGTTTCAGCACCCGCCACGCGGCTTTTAGCCATAAAAGGAGCAAACCATAAACTAGCGACGAGACACTGACTCGCAGCGAAGGCTATACAAAGCAGCGTGTCGTATTCTTCGGAGTAGCTGCGTGGTGGCGATGCGGTAGGGTCTTTTTTGGTGCTTGGTGGTGAAATAGCAGCACCAAAACCGCTCGCCGGCCTGAGTTTTTTCTCGGAAAAAACCCCATGCCCGAAGCGGAAGATATAACGCTACCGGCTGAGCTCGAAAAACAGTTTCAGGAGCTCGTGCGCGGTGCGGTCGAGGTGCTGCCTACCAACGAATTCCGGCGCAAACTGCTGGAGGCATACCAAAGCGGGAGACCCTTGCGTGTTAAAGCAGGGTTTGATCCCACCGCACCTGATCTGCATTTAGGGCATACGGTGCTTTTGCAGAAAATGCGCCAGTTCCAGAAATTCGGCCACCATGTGCTTTTCTTGATCGGTGACTACACCGCCATGATTGGCGATCCGACGGGTAAATCCGAGACACGCAAGCCCCTCTCGCGTGCGGAGGTAGAACAAAACGCGCAGACATACCGCGAGCAGGTGTTCAAAATCCTCGATCCGCAAAAAACCGAAGTAGTCTTCAATTCCAAATGGCTGGCACCGCTGCAGCTTGAGGACATCTTGCGCCTGACTGCGAACTACACCGTGGCGCGCATGCTCGAGCGGGATGATTTTTCTGCGCGTTACCGCGCCGGCCAGCCGATCTCTTTGGTGGAATTCATGTATCCGCTGCTACAGGGCTATGATTCGGTGGCGCTGCAAGCGGATATCGAATTAGGAGGAAGCGACCAGAAGTTTAACCTGCTCGTCGGCCGGGATCTGCAGGTGGCGTATGGCCAGAAACCACAATGCCTTTTGCTCATGCCACTTTTGGTGGGTCTGGACGGCAAAAAGAAAATGTCCAAATCGCTCGGTAACTATATTGGGATCCAGGAGCCGCCCTCGGAGATCTATGGCAAGTTGATGAGTATCAGCGATGATCTCATGTTAGAGTATTATGAACTTTTGTCGGATCGCAGCGTGGAGGAATTAGCAAAACTCAAAGAAGACCTCCAGCGCGGGATGCTGCACCCCAAAGAGGCCAAAGCAGCGTTGGCTTTGGAAATCACAGCGCGTTTTAGTTCTGAGCGCGAGGCGCAGGAGGTGGCAGCTGAATGGCAGCGCATCCATAATCCGAAGGCGCGCGGCATACCCACGGAGCTGCCTTGTGTTGAATACAAAAGTGGGGAAAATCTTTTGCAAGTGGTGCGCAGCGCCGGCTTTGCCCCCTCCAACTCTGAGGCACGGCGCATGATCGAACAGGGTGCTATTTACCGCATCGGCGAGGATGGCTCCGAAGAGCCGCTCACCGATTACAAACTCGCACTCAGCGGGGATTGGATCTTGCGCGCAGGTAAACGCCGCTTTGTGCGGCTGAAGTGCGTCAGCTGATCTGTTCTTGGAAATCGAGATCCTTGCCGTGCGTTTCTTCGATCGTGTAGGCAGCCCACATCCCCAAAAGCAGCGCAGCACCACCAACAATGAACCCTGCAGGCACCATGCCTTGGGCACTATTGATCTGCCCTGGGGCAAAAACCTTTTGGTCAAGGTATAAAAATGCTGTGGTCAAAACCGGCACTGAGCCGCGCACAAAATTGGGAACGGTGGTGGCCACTGTCGCGCGCAAATTGGTACCAAATTGCTCCGCCGCAATCGTGACAAATACTGCCCAATAGCCATTGGCTACACCCAGGATCACGCACAGGGTATAAAAATAGGCGGCGGAAAAATTGCGCGAAAGTAGGTACAGGCACAAAAGCAGGATGTTAATAACTTGGCAAAACAATACCACCTTGCGACGGCTGCCGAGGCGCTGGCTCAAATAGCCAGTCAGGAAATCGCCAGCCGAAAGCCCTGCGTACATGAAGCCAATGGCGTAAGCAGGGTTGATCGGCTCGCGTGCGCCCAACGCCTGGCCGAATTCTCGAGAAAAGATGACAAGGATGCCGACAACAAACCACAGCGGCACACCGATCAGGATCGAGCGCAGGTAGCGCAGGAAACGATCGGCCGAATTAAAGAGTGAAAGAAAGCTGCCACGGCGCACACCAGATTTGGCGGTCGCCTCATACATGCCCGATTCATAGACACCGACGCGCATGATCAGCAGAAGCAACCCCATCACCCCGCCGATGACGTATGCTGTCTGCCAAGGGAAAAGGTCGCCGACCAGCGTTGCCGCCACGGCCCCTAAGATACCAAACCCGGCCACGATCATCGTGCCGTAGCCGCGCTTTTCTTTGGGCATCAGTTCGCTGACGAGAGTGATCCCGGCGCCAAGCTCGCCCGCCAAACCGATGCCAGCGATAAAGCGCAGCCACTGGTAGGCCACCAGTGCCTGTTCGAGCGTCGCGAAGCGGTCAACAAAGGCGTTGGTGAGGTTGGCCACCGAATAGAGAAAAATAGAACCAAAAAGCACCGACAGCCTGCCGCGTTTGTCTCCCAGCACACCCCAGACAATGCCGCCCAGTAGCATCCCAGTCATCTGGTAGTTGAGCAGCATTGCCCCGATCTCTTTCATCTGTGCAGCGGGTACTCCGAGCGTGGTTAGGCTGGGGACACGCACGATGCCAAAAAGCAGTAGGTCGTAGATATCCACGAAGTAACCCAAAGCAGAAACCACAATGGCGGTTTTTGCGGCGCGCGAGACTACCATGGGCTTCTTTTGTACTGTGGGATGGCGCGAAAAGGGTTTTGGCAGTAGTGTTAGCTAAAGCTCCGCTTCCATACCCGCATCGCGGATGAGTGCCAATGTGGTCGCAAAGCCATCGCCCGGGGTGTTGAGATAGCCCTCGGCAAAAAGTGAGTTGGCAACCATGAGTGCCATTGCCTGCAGTGAGCGCAGGTGCACTTCCCTGCCGGCAGCAAGGCGTAGTTCGGAGTCAGGATTGGCCAAGCGCACAACGACCAACACGCGCAGGCAGAATTCAGGAGTCAAAGTTTGTGCGTTTTGGATAGCATGGTTGGGTGTGGGCAGGAAAAAATTGACTGGGATCGAAATTACCCGCAGAGCCTTAAGCGCAAACGCCACCTCAACGATGTGGTCTATCGATTCGCCAAGACCGACAATCAAGCCGGAGCAGAGTCCCACCCCTGCCTGGCTGAGGGCTTGCAGCGTCGCCACCCGGTCGGCGTAACTGTGCGTGCTGCAAATTGCTGGGTAATATTTTTCCGCCGTGTTCAGGTTGTGGTTGTAGCGATCCAGTCCTGCAGAGGCCAAGATTTTTGCTTTTTTTTCGTCGAGTAAACCTGCTGAAAGGCAGACGCGCAGCCCTAACTCACCCTGGATGCGGCGGATGAGCGACGCCAGCCGTTCGGTGGTTTTGGGCGAGGGACCAGTGCCTGAGCTGACTAAGCAAAACCGGTATGCCCCCGCTTTTTTGGCATGCATTGCCTCGGCGAAAATTTCTTCGTCGCTTTTCATGGGATAGCTTATGATGCCGGAAGCAGCGCCGCGCCTCTGTGCACAGTAGCCGCAGTCTTCAGGGCAATGGCCATTTTGGATATTGTCGAGGATATGGATGCGCACCTTTTTGCCAAAAAAGCGCTCACGGGTTTCGGCAGCGAGCGCAAAAAGAGGATAGAGTGGCAATTGTCCCTCAAGATAAAGCCGCGCTCTTTCCGGAGTGATGAGCGGAGCTATTTCCGAAAATTTTTTTTCTTGCGACAGAAGCTCAGACGGCATATTCCTCCAACAAAAGCGCGATGGCATCAAAAACACGTTCGAGCGCACTATCCGAAATATTGTATGGCGGTGTCAGATAGAGCACGTTGCCCAAAGGGCGCAGCACAACCCCATATTCCAGTGCGCGCTGGCGCAACCGACGCGACCACGAAAAAGCATAGCCCGGCGCTTCGCTTTTTGACTGGAGATCGGCAGCGCTGGCCGCACCGTACACCCGTGGTCTTGTGATTTTTTCGGCATGGCGCGCATGGACTTTTTGCCACAGCGTTTGCATTTTTTGCTCGAGTGTGGACACCAGATTTTTTTCCTCTGCTGCGGCAAGCAGGGCAAGCGACGCCAGAGCCGCCGCACAGCCCACCGGGTTACCGGTCATGGTGTGCCCATGGTAAAAAGTGTGCTCGGGCTTTTCTGAAATGAAGGCAGCATGGATTTTAGCAGAAACTAAAGTCACAGCCAATGGCAAAACGCCACCGGTCAATCCCTTGGCCAAGGCCAGCATGTCAGGGACAACTTTAGACTGTTGGTATGCGCAGAAAGTGCCGGTGCGCCCCATGCCCGTAAAGACTTCGTCAAAAAGCACTAACACCCCGTGCGCGCGTGCCATGTGGCAGAGTTTTTGCAGCGCAATTGTACTTTGGAAAACCATACCCCCTGCAGCTGCAATCAATGGCTCGATGACAATTGCTGCGAGGGTGTTGCCGTGCTGTTCGAGGAATTCTTGCCATTCAGAAAAAAACTCTGCATCTTCGGCATGGCAGGGATAGCGCCAAGTGTACGTCGGAAAAAGTTTTTGGCGGAAAGGCGCGGTAAAAATTGAGGGTGCAGAAACACTCATCGCGCCGAATGTGTCGCCGTGGTAGGCGGCAGAAAACCGCACAATCCCGCTGCGCTGGCTTTGATTGCTGTTTTGCCAAAATTGCAGCGCCAATTTGAGCATGATTTCCACTGCAGTTGAGCCATTGTCCGAGTAAAAAACGTGGGAAAAATCGCCGTGGGTTTTTTTTAAAAGTTCGCAGGCAAGCTTTTCTGCCGGCTCATGGCTGAATCCGGCCAAAAGCACATGGTCTAACTTTTGCAGCTGTTGGGTTATGGCCTCCACAATGGCAGGATGGTTGTGGCCGTGGATCACCGTCCACCACGAGGCAATCGCATCGACATAGTCACGGCCATCGCTGTCATAGAGGAATTCGCGCTGCGCGCGCACAATTTTACACGGTGGGCGCTCGCCTGCCTGCGCGGTAAAAGGATGCCAGATCATAAAAGTGCGTAAAGCTTCTGTTCAGGGTCAAAGTTTGCCAAAAGCCCGGCAAACTCCGCAGCGCTGGTGATTTCACAGTTCGGCAAAAAGAGTTCACCCAAAAAAGGAACACCCGACATTTCGACAATGCTACGGCGGTTGTCAGGATAAAGCGGATTGCTTTGGCCCACAAAAAAAATTCCCGCGCAAAAAATACCCCTTTGCCGCAACGCCAACAACGAAAGCATGCTATGGTTGATCGTCCCTAATTCCGTGCGAGCCACCAAAACTACGGGCAAACGCAAGTCGCGCACCAAATCGAGGTTACTGCGGTAGCGCACCAATGGCACCAAAAGCCCGCCAGCAAGCTCCACAACGGTGTTATGTTTTTGGCAGATTTGGCACGTGTAGTCCAAAAGAGCATCGTATGCAATCGGGGTGTTATTTTGCTCTGCGGCAAAATGCGGTGAAGCCGCAAGCGGCAGTCGGATGAATTCGGGGAGGATGCGCTGCGGATGGATTCCGGAAAGTTTTGCCACCATCGCACTATCGCTTGCAGGTCCGGTCTGGACCGGCTTGCAATAAAAAAGGTTTTTCTCTTGGCCATAGCGCGCCAAAAGTGCCGCAGCAAACAAGGTTTTACCCACATCCGTGCCGGTGCCAGCCACAATCAGAGGCACAACGCCTCCGCCGAAAGCGCTGCCACCAGGCGTTCGAGGATTTGCTCTGTGACCGCAGCATGGAGGGAAAAACGGATGCGTGGCTTTTGCACTGTCGGGGGACGGATCGCGCGCGCGTGGATCCCGGCAGAAAGCAGTGCGGCAGAAAGCCGCAGCGCCTCTTCTTCCGAACGGCACATCAGCGGGACGATCTGCGTTGTTGAATTACCACATTCCCATCCTGCTGCGCGTAGTGTGCTGCGCAATTTTTCGGCCATTGCCGCAATGTGGTTGCGCTCTTTTTCCATTGTTCGGGCAAGTTCTATCGCAGCAATCGCGGCGTATGCCACGGCCGGCAGCGGTGCCGTGGAAAAAACAAACGTGCGTGCGCGGTGCAACAGATACTTTACAGCCTTTGCCGAAGTGGCTACT
>JANWWX010000042.1 GCA_025057195.1 Leptospiraceae bacterium
ACGGCGCGTTTTCTTGCGTTACGGCAAAACGAAACCGAAGCCACACTCGGTCGGCCGCTCCAATATATATCATTGGGGGGAGGCTTCGGCGTCGATTACCGCGCGCTCGATGCTGAGCCCGGCTTCGACCTTGCAGGTTTAGCGCAGGCCATTCAAGGCATTTTCCCCACGCACACGGAAATCCATTTTGAACCAGGCCGCTTCATCTCTGCACCGATCGGCATCCTCGCCACACGGGTGCGCCACCTTAAGGCACGTACCGGCAAGGCGATTGCGATCATCGATGCTGCGATGAACGACCTCATCCGACCGATGCTCTACGAAGCATACCACCCCATTCTGCCAGTGGTAAGGCGCAACCATGAGCGCAATTACGACATTGTGGGTCCTGTCTGCGAATCGACGGACACTTTTGCGCAAAGCCGTGTGCTCAGCGAGCTGCGGGAAAAAGATTGGCTTGCGATTGGCTATGCCGGTGCCTATGGCTCGTGCATGAGCTCCAACTTCAACTCGCGCCCACTGATTCCTGAGCTCTTGCTGGATAGCTTGGGCCGATTGCAGGTGGTGCGCCGGCCGCAGACGCTTGAGCACATGCTTAGCCTGGAGCTGGGGTAGTGGTAACACAGCCGTGCGCAAACCCTTCTATTCCTCATGTTTTAAATCAGGTACCAAAAAGGGTTTTTTAAAATCCCCAAAAGACAAAAGGGCACAAAACAAAAGGGCACACAAACCACAACGAGGCACTAACACCAACGAAGCGCATGATTTTGCGCTATTTTTTGCCAGTGTTTTGCCACTTTTGGTGACAGGCTGACTTTGTGGCATGCATGGTTTTGGTTTTCATTAAAATTCCCAAAAATCGCGATTTTTTTGTTAGTGCTATTTAAGACAAAAATAAACCCTAAACTCTGCAGCGCTTTCTATCTAAGCAAGGTGTTGTAGAGATTCCTTACGGGCATTCTATTTTACGTTATATCGAAAATTTTAATTTCATCTTAGTGTAATGGAAATTCGGACCACAGATTTTGCTGAAAAAGTCATTGCTGAATCGCACCGCCGGCCGGTGGTTGTCGATTTTTGGGCCCCCTGGTGTGCGCCCTGCCGGATTTTGGGGCCAATCCTCGAGCAATTGGAAAAGGAGTATGCGGGAAAATTCCTTCTTGCTAAAGTCAACACCGATGCGGAACCGCAGTTGGCGCAGCAATACCAAGTGATGGGTATTCCCGACGTCAAAATTTTCCAGCAAGGGAAAATCGCTGCAGGCTTTGTTGGCGTGCGCCCACCTGAATTCATCCGCGAGCTACTCGACCAATTCATTGTCCCCGATGGCTATGATAGAATTTTACAGCTTGCGGCAAGCGACCCACACAAAGCAAAAAAGCTCTTGCTGGAATCTGCGCTGCGCGGCAAATACCGCGACGAGGCAGCTTGGTCTGTAGTGCGTGCGCTGCTGCGAGAAAAAAAGCCCGACACAACTGCTGTGCGCGAATGCCTATCGCTCATCCCCGAGGTCGGCTCTACGCGCAGCGATGCCCGCAACGCCGCACTGGCACTCCTCGAACGGGGAAACAGCCAAGAATTAGTCACACTATTTTCAGAAGATGAATCTCGTATTCGCTCTGCTTTAGAAACCTGGCTGGCTAAAGTGGAAGTGCGCGACGAAAAAGAAAAACACAAGGAACTCATGGTACAGGCATTCCAGATTTTGGGGAATGACCATCCCCTGGTTTTGGAATACCGGCGGAAATTGGCGCAGGCAATTTACTGAGTGGTGCAAAAAATTAAGGATTTTTGGCAAAAGCACCCTTTAGCCAGCGCGCTACTCATCGCGTTGGTGATCCGCACGATTGCAGCGTTTCGCAACTACGGGCCTTTTGCACACGACGATTTCATCAACATCATCGATCCAGCGCTGCAATACCTATTTACTGGAAAAATGTCACCCAACGACCCACTGCGTTTTGCTGCCTTCCCCTATGCCTTCGCTGCACTCATGCAGCCGCTTTACGCCTTGGGCGTGCGCCGTGTCGATTTTTTGGTGAGCTTTGGTTATTTCATCCTTGCCTGCATTTCACTTTTGCAGATTGTCGCCATCTACCGCATTGGGGATTTGCTTTTCAGTGAAAGGACACGCAACGCGCTGGCACTTTTTGCCGCCAGCTGGGCAGTTGTGCCGCTGTTCAGCCACAGTACGGATTTAGCGACCCCAAGCTACCTCCTCATGTCTTTCGCTATTTTTTATTTGATTAAAGCGTTTCCAGAGAATTTTGGCCTGCCCATACAACAAAATCGGTGGTGGCCTGCAGCAGTTGCCGGATTTTTTGTATCGGCGGCAGTCCTTTTCCGCTTTTCGCTGGCACCAGTGTATTTTGCCCTCGCGCTTTGGATTCTTTTGTGTGCAAAACAAAAAATTAAATCGCTTACTTTTTTTGCACTCGGCGGACTTGCCACCACGCTGCTCATGGTGGGAATCGAGCTTTTGGGTGGGCAACGGCCGTTTTCGACTGCCATCGAATTCATCCGCTACAATTTTGCCATGCATGTAAAAACCCAGTCTTATGGCACGATGCCTTGGTATACCTATCTCGGGCTTTCGCTGCTTTTCCCACTGCCGGGAATCGGCCTCATTTTTTGGCCGTATATGCTGCGCCTAATGGGGCAGTGCCGTTTCCAGGCATTGACAGTCATTTATATTGCCTTTTTGGTTTCGCACTCGTTGGTTGCTTTCAAGCTCGATCGTTATTTCATTCCCATGCTACCGGTGCTTTCGGTTTTTCTTTTTGCGGTCATGGAATATTACGGAGATAAATCGCTGGTGCGCCATGGCTTTCGGGCATTTTGGCTCGTTAATGGCCTACTCATCTTGCCTTTGGCGTTGACCATGCAGCAGCGTGCCGGCGTGGACGGTGCTATTTTTGCCGGTAGCGTCGATGCGCCGCTTTTTGTCAGCAAGATCGAGCCGTGGCGTCCGGGTTATTACGGCTACCATAAGGTTCCGCCGCACTTTGCAGAAAAAGAAATCGACATCGTGCGCACGGCGCAGGAAAAAAACTACCAGCGGTTTTATGTTTACCGTTTTCTTTATTACACCGAGCAGGAATTGCAGGAATTCCAAAAGCAAGGTTTTTCCTGCCAGCTCGAACGCACGTTCCGTCCTGACTTGGCAGAACGCATCGCTATCTGGCTTAATCCAGAGATGAACCGGCGGCGTGACGACACAACACTCTATCTCTGCAAGGCTGTGGGAAAAAACCATTGATTTTGGCAAGCCCGGCTGCACTCGCACTCCTGGCACCTGAAATAGCACAGCTTTTGGCCCGCTTGATCCGCTGCTACGCCCCCCGGTCGGTAGAAACACTCTGCTCCAGATTGCCACAAATCCCGCTGGCGGATCTTCTGCCGCTGCGCTGTGTGCGCCGTGGTGGCGATATTGTTGTTGCCCCACCCTGGCCGCGCGTGCAAGGCAAGTTCTGTATCATTGTGTTGCGTGACCGTCGCGAGGAGTTAACGCTGCGGCAAAAGGGTGTGCCTCCCGGTTATCGGGAATGTGCCTATTTGCACTTCGGGCTTTTCATCTTGCCGTTTTTGTGGCTGCGTTTTTTTTCGGGCGGGCGGTGGCTCTTGCGCAAAATTTTTGCGCTCGAAATCCGCCTACATCCTTATCTGAAACTTTTGGGCGGGATCGGCGCGCTGTGGCTTTTGGAAAAAAATCGGCCAGTCGTGCCGCGGCGACGGTTGCAACTTTCGTGCGTCATCCCGGCCTATAACGAGGCAGAGCGCCTGCCGCGCTACCTTGCTGAAATCCGCCGCTACCTCAAAGCACGGCGGCTGCGTTATGAGATTGTCATTGCTGACGACGGCAGCACCGACGGCACTGCGGAAATAGCACAGCGATTTGGCAGCGAAGTCAGAATGCTGCGTCTTTATGAAAATTTTGGCAAAGGTGCAGCCGTGCGCGAAGGGGTCTTGGCCGCACAGGGGGAATTCATCCTTGTGGCCGACGCCGACGGCGCCACACCCATCCACGAGCTGGCACGGCTCGAGAAGGCCATCGCAGGTGGGGCAGATATTGCGATCGGCTCACGCTATGTGCCAGGCAGTGTCATCGAACGCAAGCAGGGCGTTTTACGCCGTATTGTGAGCCGCACGGGGAATTGGCTCATCCGGCTGCTTTTGGGCTTGCCTTATCGTGATACACAGTGTGGCTTCAAGCTCTTTACGCGCAGCGCGGCATTCTACCTTTTCCGCCAGCTGACCAACACCCGCTTTGGCTATGATTTTGAAATCCTGAAGCGGGCAGAACTTTTTGGGCTCAGCGTGGCCGAAGTGCCGGTGCGCTGGACCGATCAGCAGGGCAGCAAAGTGACGTGGAAACTCGCGCTGCGGGTTTTGAGCGAGCTTTTGCGTTTCCGCTTTGGCCATCTCGCCAAATTTTTTGTGGTGGGAGTTTTTAACACCCTTGCCGACTTCAGCGTGCACAACATCCTGATTGTGGCTTTTGGCTATGGCAATGCGCTGCGCCAGCTTTATTACATGATCATGTCATTCCTTTTTGCGAATTTATTGGCCTTTTGCTTGCATAGCGGTTTTACTTTTCGCCGGCGCGCAGCATACCTCCGCTTTTTCACTGTCTCGGCTTTCACGCTGAGTCTATCCTCTCTGCTTTTTTATGGATTGAACCGGCTCTATAACTCCCACGACAGTGTGGCTTTAGCCAACCTGTTTAAATTCTCCACTGTTGCGGTAAGTTTCATTACCAACTATTTTGGTTACCGCTTTTGGGTTTACCGCTACGCAGTCTGATTGCCGCAGCGGAGGGTAAAAAAAGTTTAACCTATGGCAGCGGCACACTGGCTGGATGACCTCAAGACCCGCTACGCAGTGCCGTTGGCAAATTCGCCTTTGCGCGTGCGCCTGATTGCCTGGACCCAAAATCCCTTTGATCTGGCCGCGGCCTCGGCACGCACCTGCTATAGCTCACGCGGTTTGATTTTACCGGAAGACATGCACGCCAACGATAAGGCGCGCGAGTTACGCAACAAAGTCGCCCGTGCCACGCTGCGCTCGGGGCACCATACCACACGCCAGCATGCGCATTTTGTTTTTGGCATTGAAAATATTTCGCGGCAACTCATCTGGCAGCTTTTGCATGCACACCCTTATTATAACTCAGAGCAGGTCTCGCAGCGCTATGTGCCGATCCGCAACGACCGCACTTGGTATAGCTTGCCACAGAGCTTGGCACATCACGCTGAAGTGCATACTCTACACCAAGCAGCGTACGAAACGTATCGGCTTTTGATCGAAACCCTGCGGCCGGTTGTGGAAAAAATTTTTTTTTCCATCCATCGCTTAAAGGCGCGCCACCCTGAGCAGCATGCCGGGACTATTGAGAAACGCTGCATGGAAGTTGCGCGCTATGTTATGCCAGTTTCCACGGTGGCATACCTTTACCATACCGTGAGTGCCTTGACCCTCATGCGCTATGCCCGCATGCTGCTTTGGTTCAATTCTGAGGAGGCAGTGGTCTTGGGTATCCATCTTTTTGAATTAGTGCGTGGCCTTGACCCTGACCTCTTTGCGGAATTGCCCGAGCCCCTGCCGCCCCCCGAACGTAGCTTTGATCCCCTTTCGGCAGGACGTAGCAATCGGGAGCATGACCAGATGCTCAATGGCAAATCGGCGGCGCTTGTTTCTGCTTCGGTGGCGGCGCTTTTTGCTGACAGCGGCTGCACCGTGCTCAAGCCTGAGGTGCGTTCGGCGTTGGATTTCCACCGTAACCCACTTTTGGGCGATGTGTTCTATCCGGGCACGCTTGATGAAACCACACGCATACTGAACCACGCACACTTTACTTTTCGCAAAAAACTTTCGCACACGGCCGACTCACAGGAACAACGCCACCGCACATTGCCCGGCAATCGACCACACCTCGCAAGCCAGATTTCACTTGAGGAAGACTATATTGTGCCAACGCTCATCCGCGAGTCACCACAGGCAGAATCCATTTACCGTTCTTTCATGGAAAAAAATTTTTCGCTGCTGCGCCAGCTTTGGTATGAAAGCGATGTCCCACGTGAGGATCTGGTCTATCTTTTACCGAATGCCTTTCCGGTGCGCTACCTTGAGTCGGGTGATCTTTACAATTTTTACCACAAATGGAAGTCGCGGCTCTGCTACAATGCGCAAGAGGAAATTTTTTATTCCGCGCATGCCGAGGTCAGTGCGGTGCGCGCGCTATGGCCGGAGCTGGGGCGCTACCTTGGTCCTCCGTGTGTGGTGCGCGAACATTTGCGCCCACGCTGCCCTGAAGGCGACCACTTCTGCGGCATCAAGGTGTGGCAGATCCCGTTGGAAAATTATTCGCGTATTATATAGCAATTACTACGAGCTCACTGGAAACACATAATGGTTTTGCAAACTTTGCTGGGCTATTTGTCTTACCCCACCTCTAAAATTTGGCAAGCACTGCTGAAGCGTTCTGGCAATGCAAGTCGGAAACGCAGCATTTCGCCAGTGGCAGGGTGGGGGAATTGCAGCGTGTGGGCATAGAGCTGTAACCCCAAGTTTGCCAATTTTTCTTTTTGTTCGGCGGTGAGTTTATAGGAGCGGTATTTTACTGCGTCGTTCCCATAAAGTCTGTCGCCGACCACCGGTGCTTGGTAAAAAGCACAGGCAGCCCGGATTTGGTGTGTGCGGCCGGTGATGAGTTCGATCTCAAGCCGCGTTGCCTTGTTGCCCGAAAGCTGCTTTAGCACGCGCAGTGAAGCGGTACGCACGCGGATGCCGGTGGGCAATTTATCGCTATAGCGCATCTTCTTTCGGTGGTGTGGATCGCGCCCGATGAAGCCATGCCATTCCGCGGGCAGCTTGCGATTGCCCCAGACCAGGGCTGTGTAGATTTTGCGCACACGGTGTGCTGCAAAAAGGGCGCTGAGCTCTGCCTTGGCGCGCTGCGTTTTGGCGATGACCATCAACCCTTCGGTGTCACGGTCGAGCCTGTGCACGATGCCGGGACGTTCAGGGTCTTCTGCCAAGCGTTCTACTTGGCCCAAGAGGGCATGCACCAGGGTATCCTCACCAGTGCCGGCCCCAGGATGGACAGTCATCCCAGCAGGTTTGTGTACCACCGCCAGCCATTCGTCCTCGTGGAGGATCGGGACTTTTTCGCCGGAAGGCCTCAGTGCACTGCTGCGAGGCGGAGGAAGTTCGATGCGGATGGCTTGTGGCGTTTTGACCACTAAAGCGGGTTTGGGTTTTCGTTGGCCTGGAATATGCACGTTGCCCGCAGCGATCAGTTTCTGCACTGCGGACCGCGAGAGGATTTGCCCCCGCTCAGCCAGCGAGCGCACCAGGAAATGGTCGAGGCGCTCGTCAGGCATAAATAGGAACTCGTAATCCAGACCATTTTTATCGTTTTCCTGCTGCTCACGCTTGGAACTGCAGGTCATAAAGTTTTTTGTAGTAGCCCTTTTTCTGCAAAAGCTGGCGGTGTGTGCCTTTCTCCACGATCCGGCCTTTGTGCAAGACCAGGATGAGATCAGCACTGTAGATTGTCGAAAGGCGGTGTGCGATGATAAACACAGTACGGTCTTTCATCAGCTTTTCCAGTGCCCTTTGCACCAGGCGCTCCGATTCGGTGTCGAGTGCGCTCGTTGCCTCATCCAAAATTAGGATCTGGGGATTTTTGAGGATCGCACGCGCAATCGAGAGGCGCTGCCGCTGCCCACCGGAAAGCATCAGCCCGCGTTCCCCAATCGGAGTATCGTAGCCTTGCGGCAGCGCGCGGATGAATTCGTCAGCGTAGGCAAGCGTCGCGGCACGCTGGATTTCCTCAAGCGGCACATCGCTGCGGCCATAGGCAATGTTCTGCCGCACCGTGCCATTAAAGAGAAAAATTTCCTGCGTCACCATACCAATTGCAGCACGCAGATCAGCCAAACGCAGCGTGCGGATGTCCTCGCCGTCGAAAGTGATCTTACCTTCGCTGGGATCGTAAAAACGCGCGATCAAATCCACCAAGGTCGATTTGCCCGCACCGGAATGCCCTACCAACGCTACCCGCATTCCCACAGGTACGGTGAAGGAAATATTGCGCAAAACCACAGCCTCGCTGCCAGGATAGCGAAAGCTAACTTGGTGGAAACGGATAGCATGCTTTAGTTGGCGGAATGGCTTCGCCTGTGGGTGCTCAATGACATCGCCTGGTGTGTCGATCAGGCTAAAGATGCGCTCGCCCGCGGCACTGGCGCGTTGGACCATATTGTACCATGAAGCGATCTGCTTGATGGGGCTGATCAGGATCATTAGGGTAAAAAGGAATAAGAAAAAACTGCCCGAGGTGAATTCGCCGTCGATGATTCTGCTTGCTCCATAAACAACCAAGCCGACAATCAACAAACTGGTGGTGAATTCGACCAGAGCCGGCGATAGCGTATGGGTCATGCGGTAGCGGAAAATTTGCCGATACAGCGATTCGTTGATCGTGCGGAATTGC
>JANWWX010000043.1 GCA_025057195.1 Leptospiraceae bacterium
CAACGAAAAGTCGTACACTTTTGAAATCCCTTTTGCTGAACGCAAGTAAACTCCCGCTTTTGGCCATTGCTTTTTTGATTGCCTGCAACGGGGTGGAGCTGCGCGAGCTGCCGCTGGGGCTTAAGCCCGAAACAGAGCTTTTAGCCCAAAGTGGCCGGCGGGAAAAACTCATGCAGGCTCTCCGTGAAGCCAATGTGCTCTTTTTTGGCTATACCCAATGCCCGGATTTTTGCCCGTTGGCGCTTTCGCGGCTACACGCTGCCATCGCGGGGGACAATGCCCTACTGGCAAAAATAGCACTACTTTTTGTCAGTGTCGATCCACAAGAGACTCCAGCAAGCCTCACGCGCTATTTAGCCCCCTATCCTTACGCTCGGGGCTTTTGTGGTTCGGCGGATGAAATCGCGGTAATGGAAAAACTTTTTGGTGCCTACTCACGCAAGGACGCTGACACCATTTCGCATTCGCTTTATTTTTATGTTCTCAATAACCGGGGCCGTGTGGTTTACCTCTTGCGCCACGATGATGATGCTAAAAAAATCCGGCGCGTGTTGCGCAAGACAGCAGGGCTTTAATGGCCGAAAGCTATCCACAAACTTTACTGGGGCTTGCCGCAACACCAGCCAACCCGATACCGGAAGGAATAACCCCCGCGCAGCGCATTAACCGCCTGTGTGGCGACAGCGCCAGTTTTTATTGTGCCATCGAAGACGGCACCATCCGTGGCGTGCACTGGCATGCCGAAGGCTGCCTGATCGTGCGTGCCAGCGCGGCTTGGCTCGCGCAAAATCTTGCGGGTAAAAGCGTTCAGGCAGCACTCGACTGGATTTCTGATTTCCGCAACTCGTTTTTGCCCAATGGCCAGCGCAGCGAACATCCCCTCGCTGCCGTCTATGCACTGCCAGCCCGCTACAAATGCGCTTTACTGCCGTTCGAGGCTTGCGAAGATTTTTTGCGCCAGCTGCTCTGAAATTGCTAACGGAATTTTGCAGTCTGCTGCTAATTTTTGCGCGAGGGAATTGGCATCCAATTCGCCGAGATCGAGTTTGCGCAGCCAAATCAGAATTTCGCTGCGCTTTTTTTCGCCGATACCAGCAACGCCGTCGAAAAGCGAGCGCAAATTGCGTTTCATCCGCAAATTGCGGTGGTAACTTAAGGCGAAGCGGTGCGCTTCGTCGCGCGCGCGGCGCAGGATCTGCATGCCGGGGCTATCTTTGTCAAAACGCAGGATTTTCCCGTCTTCAGTATAGATTTCCTCTTCGCGTTTTGCCAAGCCAATCATGGGGATCGACAGTGCCGCCTCGCTACGTGCCTTGAGCGCCGCTTTGAGCTGTGTGCTGCCGCCATCGATGACGATCAAATCAGGGGCTGTTATTTCCCCACTGCGGATGCGTGCCAAGCGGCGGCTGATCACCTCATAGACCATCGCCGGGTCATTGATGCCTTCGACCGTCTTGATGCGGTATTTGCGGTAACCAGGTTTATAGGGCATGCCGTCGCGCAGCATCACCCCACTTGCCACCGCCTCAGCACCGTGGATATTGGAAACATCGTAGCATTCGATGACTTCAGGCAGTTTTTTGAGCTGCAGGAATTTTTGCAGTTGCCGTAAACCAATGCGTTGGTTGCGCAGATTTTCGGCCAAAAGCCGCTCGCGCAGCGCCAACTGCGCATTGTGGCGAGCCATTTCCATCAAGGCTTTGGGCTGGATATCTTGGTTGATTTGGCGCAATTTTTCACTGAATTCTTTGAGCTGCAAAATGGTTGCAGGCTTGGCCAAAGTCTTCTGCCAGTGCGAGAGATCCATCCCATCGGCTGTGACAATGAACTCCGGCAGATCCAGCATGCCGACATAGTAATCGCGGAAAAAGCTTTCTCCCAATTCGGCATCGCCTATCGCCTGCTCGGGGATATCGGTTTCGGTTAACGCAAAATTTTCGCGCGCAATCAGTCGGCCGTTGCGGAATTTGAGCAAGCACACTTGGGCAAAACGCAGCGTTTGCGAGTGCTCCTTGTTGCGGATTTTTTCGTAGATGAGTGGCAGCTCGTTTTCGCCAAGCTGCAGTTCTTGCAGAAGATTTTGCGCCGAGGCACTGAAAATCCCAACAATATCAAAATCGGGTAACTCGTTGTGCGTTTCGACCTGTGGGTGGATGTTGCGCTCGCTAAAATAAGCAAGAATATCGCGCAGTTTGGCTGCCTCTTCAAAGCGGAGTTCTGATGCAAGCTGTTCCATCCGGCGTTGGATCTGGCGGCGGATCTCCTCGTCGCTACCCGAAATAAACGCCACTGCCTGCTCCACAATTTTGGCATAATCCTCACGCGAAATTTTTTCCGCACACGGGGCATGGCATTTGCGCAGGTGGTAGTTCAGACACGGTTTAGCCGGCCGTGATAATGGCAGCTTCAGTGGCCGGCGGCGCAAGGGAAAAAGTTCTAGTGCCAGTCGGATCTTTTCTCGCGCCACATGCGCACGGGAAAAAGGGCCGAAGTAGAGGTTGCCCGGTTGCCGCCGCCGCGTCAGGTAGATTCGCGGAAAAGGCTCACTCACCGAAATGCAGATATAGGGGTATTGTTTGTCGTCCTTGAGCCGGACATTGTACGGCGGTTGGTATTTTTTGATCAGATTATTTTCTAAAAGTAGTGCTTCTGTTTCGTTTTCCGTGACGATCCATTCGACATGGCCAGCGCGGCGCATCAGGAAACTGGTTTTGAAATCATCGGCGTGTAGGTACTGCCGCAGACGGCTTCTCAGCTTACGCGCTTTGCCGATATAAAGTGGCGTTGTTGCCCCGGCACGCTCGTACCAGAGATAGACCCCACAACTTTCTGGAGCATGCGCGATCAGGTCAGTCAGTCCCAGCTCGGGCATTTTTACTCGGATAAAGCACAGGCAGTGGCACACCGCGCTTTTTGGCGGAGATGCGCCAACCACGCGAAGTCGATTTATAAAGCTCCAGTTCGTCCGGCTTGAGCGCCAGCATAATTTGCCAAAAACGGTAGTGCTTGTCGATGACCGATTGCTGGATGTCGTCCAGACGGTGGATGAGCGGGCATTTGTTGCAGAATTCTTTCATGAAAATCAGGCCGACAAATTCGCCTTTTTCGTTGAAATACGGCTCCAGGGGGAAAGTGCGGCAGCCAATCGAGCGGTTGTGCCGCTCACAGTGTTTCACTCCTTTGCACTCACAAAAAATTAGGATGCGCGTCTCGTCTTCTTTTTTCATTTTTTTGTCCGTCGCGGTTTTGGGCTTCCACCGCCGCCAAAGTTCAGTGCGCCGGCTCAAATAGCGGAATTCTTCCCGGTAAAGCATGGGCACTGCGTTGTCCACGCTGCAGCAAAAAGGTTCCCCGCCGTTTTTGGGGGCACACAGCCGACCACAATCGTAAGGGGTGAGCGGCTCATCCAAAAGGGCATAAAAATAATTGAGTTCAGCTTCGGAAAAGCGACGGTTCCGCGAACGCTTTTTACTGGAATTTGCGCAATCAGGAAATCTCACCCCCCTTAAACTTGCGGGCGGTGAGGGATTGTTTAAAGCAAAGTCTTCTGCCATTACTGGATCATGTTTTTTGTTTTTGCAATTCTATAATTTTTTTAGTGCGGATCTCCTCCTCGATCAGCCGCAGGAATTCCTCAATGGCATATTCCTGCTGTGTGCCGGTGAAATAGTTGCGTGCGTTGATCCTTTCGGCTGCCACCTCGCGATCGCCGACAACGAGCATGTAGGGAATTTTGAGCTTTTCTGCTGTGCGGATCCTTTTGCCCAATGTCTCTTCAGGAGGTTCGATATTCACGCGGATTTTATGCTCGATAAAAATAGCCCGCAGCTTTTGGGCATACGCCATGTGTCCTTCATTGACCGGCAGAATGCGCACCTGCTCAGGCGCCAGCCAGGTGGGGAATGCACCCGCAAAGTGTTCGATCAAAAAGCCGATGAAACGTTCGTGCGTACCCAACGGTGAGCGGTGGATGCAGACCGGCCGCTTGAGCGTGCCGTCTTTATCAACATATTTCAAATCAAATTTCATCGGCATAAAGAGGTCCAGTTGGCAGGTGGAGGCGGTGAATTCCCTGCCGATCGAGCTACGGATTTGGAAATCCATCTTGGGGCCATAAAAGGCTGCGCCGTCGTTTTCGACAATGTACTCGACTCCCGATTCTTCCATCGCCTGGCGGGTGAGTGCTTCGGCCTTTGCCCACATTGCCTCATCGCCGTGGTATTTTTTGTTGGCAGGGTTGCGCAGCGAAAGTACCATATAGTACTCGGTAATATTGAGTGCTTTGTAATAATATTCGTGCAGCCGGATGACGGCCTTGAATTCCTCCACCGCCTGTTCTTCGGTGCAGTAGATGTGGGCGTCGTTCATCTGCATTGCCCGCACGCGCATCAGGCCAAAAAGCGCACCCGAATCCTCGTAGCGGTGGCAGAGGCCATATTCGGCAAGCCGCAGTGGTAGCTCGCGGTAGCTGCGCGGGCGGTGCGCGAAGATGGTATGGTGGAACGGGCAATTCATGGGTTTGATGTAATAGTTTTCATTGTCCATCTGCATTGGCGGGAACATGCTATCCCGGTAGTGCGGCAGGTGCTCGCTGGTATAAAACAATTTTTCTTTCGTGACGACCGGCGTGGTGACACGCTGGTAGCCGTGTCGGGCTTCAGTTTCTTTAGCCCAATTTTCCAGTTCCTCTTTGATGATGTTGCCGCGGGGAAGCCAAAGGATCAAACCAGGGCCAATGTCCTCACTGGTCGTAAAAAGTTCCAAGTCAGTGCCGAGCCGCCGGTGGTCGCGTTTTTTGGTTTCTTCCACACGGCGGAAATACTCGTTTAAGAGTTTTTTATCCGGAAAGCTCACCGCATAGATGCGCTGCAGCATGGGGTTATTGGCATCCCCACCGAGGTATGCCCCGGCCACACTGGTCAGCTTAAAAACACCGAGCTTTCCCGTCGAAGGCACATGTGGACCACGGCAGAGATCAGCAAATTCTCCCTGCTCATACACACGGATTTCTGCATCGGGTGGCAGTTTTTCGATGATCCCGACCTTGAGGTGTTCGCCCATCGCGCGGAATTTTTGCACCGCGGCACTGCGTTCCATCACCACGCGGCGCACCGGTAAGTTTTCGCGGACAATTTTTTGTATTTCCGCTTCAATCTTTTCAAATGCCTGCTCGTTGATCTTTTCTTCCAAAAGCACATCATAAAAAAAGAAGCCAGGGCCATTTTTCACCACCGGCCCGTCCTCCAGTTGGATCTGCGGATAGAGCCGTTTCAGTGCCTGCGCTAAAACATGCGCACTCGAATGCCAGAAAATTTCCTTACCTGCCTCATCCTCAAACGTCAGCACTTTGGCATGGATAGGTGTTGCCGCAAGGCCACGCGCTTTTAGTTCTTGGCTAATTTCGCCGACCGTGCGCGAAAGATCATAGCTGGTTTTTTCCACCTCAATCGCAAGCGCAGTTTTATGGAGAGGAGGGGCAAGCGCTGCCACCACCGCATCCATCGTCTGTTCTTCTTGGAACTCTGCAGTATTGTCCCCAATCGCGATGCGCACGGCCATAAGGCAGTGTCGAAAGCAAAAATAAGGCATAAAGTTTATTTACAGCATTTCCTATCCAGACGATGCGCCAAAAGCCAAAACCTGGAGTGTTGCAACGTGGAAGAATTTGCCAAAAAACTTGCAATAACCTTCATCCCCATTTTTGTCGCACTCGACTCGCCGGGCATCTTGCCGATTTTTGTTTCGTTGACCAGCAAGTGGCGTGATCGCGAACGCCGGCGCATCGTGGTGTTGTCGATGCTGACCGCATTCATCTTGGCAGCACTCTTTACAGTTTTGGGCAAATCCATCTTTGATTTTTTAGGGATCACGGTGTTTGACTTCATGATTGCTGGGGGTGTGATCCTCTTCATCCTGGCGATCCTCGATGTCATGGGCTTGCGCCACGTGCATGAAGAAGACACCGAAATGATTTGGGTGGTGCCACTGGGAACACCGATGGTGGCAGGGCCGGCACTGATCACCACCTGTGTGCTTCTGGCCAATGAGTATGGTATCTTGCCCACGCTGATTTCGCTGGCATTGAATATCGCGATTGCTGGCATCCTGCTTTTGCAGGCAAAGGTTTTAATAAAAATTTTAGGTAAGGCTGGCACCGCAGCGCTGTCTAAAATCACCAGCCTGCTTTTGGCCTCAATCGCTGTCATGATGATCCGCCGCGGCGTGTTGAGTCTTTCCTGATCTGGAAAATGCTCGACCCAATAAGCCATCGCCCCAAATTACCTTATGCACTACCGCAAGCTGGAAGCCGCGGTGGCACAGTGGGTGGCAAAGGGCATCATCAGCCATAATCAAGGCGAAAAAATCCTCGCCCTTTACCGCCATGAGGTGCCGGTCTATAAAACCCTGCGCTTCTGGCTTTTGGCCTTAGCGGTTGCCTTTTTAGGATTTGCGCTTTTTCTAGTCCTTTCTGCCAATTGGCAAAAATTCCCGTGGGCGGTGCAGTCGGCCATCGCGCTTTTGCCGTTGGTGGTGGCGCAGCTTATGGCTGTCCATGCCGAAAAGCAGGGATTGCGCCTGCGTGCCGATTTGGCCTGGTTTGTCGCGTCGCTGGCATTTGGCCTCAATATCATGCTGCAGGCACAGATCTTCCATATCAGCTCGTATTATCCGAACGGGGTTTTATTTTGGGTCTTGGGCATTCTGCCTGTGCTGTGGTGGCGTCCGAGTGTGCCGATTTTTTTCCTGGTTGCAGTCCTTTTCCACATCTATATTTTCCTAGAGATGGCGCAGTCCCAGTTCAACCTCCTCGCATTCCTGCCGCTTGTGGCCATCGCACGCACGATGCTCTTGCGGCAAAATCTGGTCTCTATTTTGGTTTTTTGCATAACGCTCTATTTTTTTGATTGGATGCTACTGAGCTCTCGCGGGGCCGAATATCCCGGGGTGGTGTGGGAGTTGGCCCACATGCTGGTCGCTTTGGCCTTGCTGCAAAATCTTGCGGGGCTGAGCCAGCGGCATTTTACCATTTTTTTCCGGATCTTAATCCTGGCTTTTTACTCGATTCTACTTTTTCTGACATTCAAAGATGGGGTTGGCTTTTTGTGGCACAAAGGTAAGGTCTGGCCGGCAGTGGCGCTCGCTACAGTCGGTGCTTTAGGGCTTTGGCCCCAAAAAAGGCAATTGCTTAAACAGCCAGTGGTGTTAATTTTTGCTCTGAGTCTGGCTTTAACGATTGTGGCCGGTGGGCTCTTGGCGCTATTTTCGGAAAGAGAATACCTAAAAACCACTGCACGCATTGCCACCAATGCGATTTATTTTTTAAGCCTATTGGCCCTGTTGTGGCAGGCAATCGTTCAGCGGGAAAAACTGCTTTTTTGGGGAGCTTCAGTAGGGCTTTTGTTGTGGGTGTTTTTGCGCTATCTCGACCTTTTTGAAAACTATTTAACCACCGCGCTGGTCTTTGCCCTGTGCGCAGCAGCACTCTGGGGTCTCAACCGGCTGTGGCAGGAGCGCTATGAAAAATAGATTGCCACTTCCCCTAATGCTGGGACTGCCGTGGCTGATCCTCATCGGCATGGTTTCCTCCGCCTACTTGCCAATCCTCACCGGTAAGGAATACCTCTTGCCGGTGAGGCTAAAAGATCCGCGCGATTTTTTTCGTGGCAACTACGTCGCGCTGCAGTATAGTTTTTCTGAACTTGCACTCGATAGCATCCGCCACGATCTACAAGAAGGGAAATACCGTCATGGCGACGTGCTCTATCTCGAATTCATGGAAAAAGATGGCGTGCTCCATCCCACCGGACTTTTTCGCACCAAAAGACCAACCGGCATCTGGCTCAAAGTTAGGCCAGAAAATGAGTTCCATTGGCCTGAGGCAAAATCGATCCGCCTTCGTGCGGGGCTGGATTCTTTTTTTGCGCCACCAAGCGATGCCCGTGCGTGGGAAGATGCTATCCAAGAAGGTAGGGTCTATGCGCGCGTTGCCATCGACCGCGACGGCAACGCACGGCTTTTGGGGCTGAACAGGAAATAGTGATTCGCCGCTTTACCTCAGGCTGGGGCTTTCTGCGGTGCGCGCTTCTTGAGGAATTGTACCCCAAAAAAGGCACCGACACCCACCGCGATGAGGATGATTGAAAGCACTGGCCGATAAAAGAGCCAAGCGATCGCGATAGTTATTAACGAAAGCACAATCGCCACCACGCCGGCGGCAAGCGAAATCCCGACACCGACAATGCTGCCCAAGATCGGCACAACATCGAGCAGTGTTTCCAGCGGTGTCAGGATCATCTTCAAGCCAATGAACATCAGGATTACGCCGACAAAGCGCAAAATCCAGGTCATCGTTTGGTTCGATTCCTCCGCTGTCTGGAACATCTGCTGTGCGGGAATGATGCCAGGTTGGATCATGAGGATGGTTTCGCCATTTTTGGTGCGATACG
>JANWWX010000044.1 GCA_025057195.1 Leptospiraceae bacterium
ACATAAAAACCGGGATATGCAGGTATTCTATGCCCTGTGCTGCAAGCTCCTGCGTGCGCCGCCGTGCCCCCGCAATCGAAGTCGTGGTGTGGTCGAACAGGGTAACGCCCTTGGGGAGCGCGGGCACAATTTTTTGCAATATCGCATCGACAGCGCTGTCGTCAGAAAGCACCAAATGGACAGCGCTGGCCTGCGCGACGGCATCTTCAACGAGGGGATAGGCCACCGCCCCTTCGCGCGCCAGGCGTGCTGCCTTTTCCAGTGTCCGGTTCCACACTGCAGGCTTTTCGCCGCGGCGGAGCGCTGCCCGCACCATGGCCGAACCCAAAAGCCCACAACCCAGAAAGCAGATCATTCGGTTTTATCTCCCTCTGCATGAATAGTGTCCGCTGAAGCTACCATGCTATGGCTAATGCCTCCGATGTGCCTCCCCAGACAACCACGGTGGTAGTTTTCCATCGGAACTGCTTTCCCGCGAGACTCCACCCCGGCAAAAAGATACATAGCACGCAAGTTTCGACCAAAAGTTTCGGTGCGTGGAACATGATTAACTAAAAATAGAAAGCACCATTCGGCAAGTAATTTGCAATCGGGAGGGAGATAACCGCGCAAGCTTTGGTTAAGAAACCTTATGGAGGCAAAAGGGCACAGATTTTATGGAATGAGTTTTTTTCTCTGTTGATGCAATTGCTCATGGATGCAATTGCTCATGGTCTAATTCTGCGTGCTTTAGCCGAGGCATCCGAATTTTGGCTTCAATAAAAAAGCACGGGGTAGTGGATATTTCCTGAGCTATGTTTTCTCATCTCTATCTGTCCCTGTGTTACTAGTGTTTGTACAGGATGCTGAGTAAGAACATCACGGCTGCGGGATTTCTTGGCGGTATTTGCTTTTGGTTTCCACTTTATAGTCGTCGGGATTTTGGTAAATGGTCAGCCGGTTACCGGGGTAGATAGCATTCCGCTTGAACCATCCTTGGTTGGCTTCGATCGCGTATAGCACGGGGATCTCCGAGCTGACAATGTCGAGCGAAAAAGGCTTCATGTCGTGGATGCTCGAAATAAAAAGTTTTTCGTGGATGAAGGCAATGCTGAGCGGGATTTCGGTATTTTGCATCCAGAAGTGCAGCTCTTCCGGCCGGCTATAGACAAAGATCATCCCGCGGTTTTTGCCCAGGAATTTGCGGAACATAAGGCCGCGCTCTTTGTCTTTTTCGCTGCGCGCCACTTCGCAGTCGAGCACAACGTCCTGCCCTTTGGAGTTGTGGAAAACCACACGCCAGACCTCGTCGAGTGGGCGTGCCAGCTCGCTTGATTTAGCATCTCGCTGCGGCTCGGCATAAAGTAGTGTGCAGGCAAAAATAAAAAAGCACAGCCGCATTGTTTTTGAAAAGGTGTTATTCCCACTCGATGGTGGCCGGAGGCTTGGAAGAGATGTCATAGACGACGCGGTTTACACCGCGCACTTCGTTAATAATCCGGGAAGCAATTTTTGCCAGCACTGGATACGGCACATGCGCAAAATCGGCGGTCATGCCGTCTTCGCTAGTGACCAGGCGCAAGGCGATTGCATTTTCATACGTGCGTTTGTCACCCATGACACCGACCGAGCGCACAGGCAAAAATATCGCTGCGGCCTGCCAAATGCGTTGGTACCAGCCGGTGCGGCGCAGTTCTTCAAGGAGGATTGCATCGGCTTCGCGCACGATTGCCAGGTTTTCCGCCGTCACCGCTGTCAAGATGCGGATGGCAAGTCCCGGTCCTGGAAAAGGATGGCGGTAAAGTACATCGCGGCTGATGCCCAGGGCCAAGCCCAAGCGGCGCACCTCGTCTTTAAAAAGTTCGGAGAGGGGCTCGATCACCCGGCCTGCGCGGATGAGGTGCAGCACGCCCTGCACCCGGTTGTGGTGCGATTTGATGGTCTGCGAAGGTCCTTTAACCGAAACCGATTCGATGACATCGGTATAAAGTGTTCCCTGCGCAAGGAATTCGTGGTGCCCGAGCCTCTTGGCGCGTTCAGCAAAACAGCGTAGGAAAAGTTCGCCAATGATTTTCCGTTTTTTTTCGGGGTCGGCGACACCGCGCAGCGCGCGCAGGAAGCGATCTCGCGCATCGACAATTTCCAGTGGGATGCCAAAATCGCGCACGAAACGTTCCCTCACTGCTTCGGTTTCGCCTTTGCGCATGAGCCCCGTATCGACATAGACACAGGTGAGCTGCTTACCAATCGCCTGGAAAAGCAGCTTGGCTGTGACCGTCGAATCCACACCACCCGAAAGCCCCAAAAGCACGCGCTCGTTTCCCACCTGCGCACGGATTTCTTGGATTTTATTGTCGATAAAGCGGCGCATCGTCCAAGTCGGCTTCATGCCACAGATCTTGGCACAAAAGTTGCGCAGAATAGTTTTGCCTTGCTCGGTGTGCTGCACTTCGGGATGGAACTGGACGCCGTAGATACGGCCTTTGGCGTCGGCGACTGCGGCCAGTGGGGAGTTGTCGGACACCGCTATGGCATGGAAGCCTGGTGGCAAGCTCTCGACACGGTCACCATGCGACATCCACACCGTGCCGGAGTGCACGCCTTCCCACAGAGGAGAGCGGCGCCGGATTTTGAGCTGTGCCCTGCCGTATTCTCGCTCGTGCGAGGCCGCCACCTTGCCACCCAAAAGGTGGCAGATGAGCTGCAGGCCATAGCAGATACCTAAAACCGGCACACCCAGTGAAAAAATGTCTTTTGAAATGAGGGGTGCATTTTTGTCATAGACCGACGCCGGCCCTCCGGAGAGGATGATTCCTGAAGGCCGCAGTTTTGCGATCTCTGCAAGCGGCGTATTGAAAGGGTGGATCTCCGCGTAAAAACGCAATTCCCGGATGCGCCGGGCGATGAGTTGGGTGTATTGGCTGCCAAAATCGAGAACAACGATGCGCTCAGCAACCTGCATCAGGGGAAAATGGGGCAGTGCAGTGCGACCACGAGATCGGATTTTTGGTCCAGCTTGCCCGCCGGTAAAAACAGGTATTCGTGATCGATGAAACTTTTGCGGCTGCTTGTGTCGCCTAGTTTAAGGTCAACCGTCACCGTGTTCTTGCGCTGCGCGCGCGAAACCGTGACAACCTGTAGCGAGAGCCTTTCCCCATTTTTTAGTTTCACGCTGCCGCTTTTCTTTTTACTTGCAGTGAGCGAATGCTTGCCGGCAAACCGGAATCCCTGGTACTGCTTGAGCGCCTCTTCTTTTGCAAGGTATTTCATAACTTTCTTGAGTTTCTTGCCCTCTACCGATTTGGTGGTAGTGGCTGCGATCTGGAGCACCTCGCAAGTGAGCAATACCTCCTCACCAGCAAGCGGGAACGGGAGCAGAAATGCTAACGGCAAAACGAATGGCGAAAGACTCCGCATGCGACATCATCAAAACCGCAATGGTGGCATAAACAGTTTTTACCTTTGCGAAAAATCCAAAAAGAGCCATGCGGCAAGCGCAGTGCTATGGTCATTGCCCAGGACGCTGCCATCGGCAGACTGTGCCAAATAGATCTCTGCCAGCCACTCGGGTTTTAACGTGATACCAGCCAGCTGGAGCATCAGGATTGCCTCAATGCGCAAATCGGTGAGGGGGGTGGCTGCTGCAGCAATTTTGGCTACCGAATCAACCAGCAATGCCCGCACTTGGTTGTGGCGTTCGCTGGATTGGGTACATCCTCGCTCCTCCAATAGCACCAGTGCCCAAAGCCCATGTGTTGCGGCGTATCCACCTTTGTGTGCCCATGTTTCAACTTCCTTGTAAAAATCCCAAGGCAAAGCATATTGCTGGCAGTAAAGCGCGCTGGCAGTGATGCGATCGATTCCTCTCAGCATTTTGATGGTGTTTTCATTGGCTTGGTATTGCGGCTCAACCAGGCGCAGCAGTGGCCGGTGGCGTGGCCGCAGCACTGCCTCCAGCTTTTGGAACATGGCATCTGAATATTTTTCTTTCCAATAACGCTTTTTCAAATGGAGCAGCACGATCCGCACGAGGGGGTCGCAGATTTTTTCCCTTTTTTCGAGATAGGAAAGGGCCCGCAACGCCGCCTGTTGGAGCACAGCCTTATCTAGTGCTCTGGTAGGTGCCAGTGCTGTAACGAATAACAGTATTAAAAAAAGGCTTCGCATGATCCAGTTTAACGGAATTCCGATAAGGGGAAAACATCTTGGGTGTTATGCCCGCACAGGTATTGCCATAATGCCAAAAATGCACACGACACGGTGGCGTTGCGGAAGCGCTCACGCCCCAGAGGGAAATGGAAACGGGCAACGCGCATGTCGTCACTACGCCGGTCATAAAGCCCAATGTACACCGTGCCCACCGGCTTACTCTCGCTTCCGCCGTCTGGTCCGGCAATCCCCGTGAATGAGAGTGCAAGCTCTGCGGATAAAACCTCTGCGGCACCGCGTGCCATTGCCTCTGCCACCTCACGGCTGACGGCACCGTGCGTGGCCAAGAGTTCTTGTGACACACCTAAAAGTGTGCTTTTAGCAGAGTTGGCATAGCCCACCACCCCACCCTGGAAGATCGCCGACACCCCCGGATGGTCGGTGAGGCGTTTTGCTGCAAGCCCACCAGTGCAGCTTTCGGCAAAAGCCAATTTTAGCCCTTGCTTTTTGCAGTGGGCAATCACCTCCACCAGGGGATCTTCAACAATCTGTGCGCTATAGCGGCTGCGGATTTCAGCAGCGAGTTTTTCCAATGCCTGGGGCATGCCGTTTTCTGCGCGCAGGAAAAGCCGGCAGCCCCATGGCAGCGCGTGCACTCCGACAGTGACGCCTGGGGTTTCGCGGATTCCCGAAAAAAGCTGCGATTCGCCCACGCCCCACACCGGGATGATGGTGGTTAGGAATTTTTCTGGCTCGAGCGCCTGGATGTGTTGCAGCACCTGTGGCCACATGGCATGGATCTCTTCGGGAAAACCGGGCAGCGCGAAAAAATTTTTCTCAGGGATAAATATCCCCGGCGCAAGCCCCACGCTGTTCTGGATGGCAATGGCACGTGAGGGAATGCGTGCCTGGCGCAGAGCGGTTTCAAGCGAAAGCGCTGGATTTTTGCGAGCACGCCTTTCAAAAAAATAGCGCGTGCGCCGCTCCGCCTCCGGTTCATAAATCGCCTGATCGCCAAGCCATTCGCACAAAAGGTCAACGGTCAAATCGTCGCTGGTCGGACCCAAACCACCCGAATTGATGATAATATCCCCGCTGGCTGCCCACTCCCGCCAAGTGGCAAGGATTTGGTGGCGGTCGTCGTGCACAATGCGGCTTTCGACCAAGCGATAGCCACGACCGTAAAGCTCGGAGGCAAAAAATTGCGTGTTGCGGTCGAGCACGAAGCCGTTCATGATTTCGCTGCCTGTGATGCAGAGCCGAATCCCTCTTTTCATGGAACAACGGTTTTCACCTGATGCTATTTCCAAAATCCGCCATTGCTAAAGCGCACCGGAGGTAGTCGATTAAAATGGAATTTTTTGCTGCCCTCATGGCAATTGCCCAAAGCCCAGATCCCAAAGCGAAGCTCGAAGCGCTCTACCAGCTCGATGCCGCCTTGGAGGAAAATCGTGTGGTTTTTGACCATGATGCAGCCGTGCAACCTGTGGCCGCACCGTCTTATGCTGCATTTTGCACAATTGTCCATGGCGCCAAAGTTGTGCGGCGGCGGAATTTGGGCACGCGGCATGGGCGTGGCGCTTTTTTGCATGCGCTGGCACACATTGAGTATTCGGCGATCGACTTAGCTCTTGATAGCTGTTACCGTTTCCGCCACCTACCGGTGCAATTTTACGAAGACTTTTTCCGAATCGCACTCGATGAGGCGCGCCACTTCAGCCGGCTGAGCCAGCTTTTGGCAGAGCTCGATTTTTGCTATGGCGATTTTCCAGTGCACACGGGCATTTATGATGCCATGCTGCGTTCGGCGCATTCGCTGCGTGTGCGCATGGCCGCCACACACCGCCATTTGGAGGCCAATGGCCTTGACGCGCATCCTGAGTTAGAACGGAAAATCCGGCTTTTTTCTGATGGCCATGCCAAGCAAATCGCCGCTGCACTGCAAGAAATCTACCACGACGAGATCACGCACGTCGCTGCGGGCGATTTTTGGTTCCGCTATGCCTGTGGCCGGGACGGGGTCTTGCCGCAGGACAATTTTATCAGCGATGTACAAGCCGCGATCCCTGGGGCAAAGTTCCCCAAGCCACACATCAACCGCAGGGCTCGCCTGGCCGCTGGCTTTTCGGCGGTGGAGCTTGCGGCATTGGGGTAGCGCTCTTTCTGCTTTTCACGCTGAAACTTACTTTGTGACTTCCCCAAATTAGGAGTACCCATGCAAAATCGGATAAAAATCGTTCTCTACATGGCACTGCTGCTCCTCGCCTTTGCCTGCGGCAGCGACCAGTCACCGTGGCTTTGGAAAATCGAGGGAAAAGCGATTACCTTGAAACAGCTCGAAGATGCCTACGGTGGCTTTGCTGTCCTGATGAAAGAACAGTTGCAGCAACGCTTAGGGCGGGTCATCCCCGATCAAGAGTTCTTAGAGCTGCTTGAGGATCCTGAGCGCAGCGGGAATCCGCAGATGGCGGAAATACTCAAAACATTTGGCAAAGATGCTTTTGCGGAACAATACAAGGACATGCTCGTGCTCAACATGGAAGCACAGAAAGAAGGTTTCACGCGCAGGCCCGACATCAAGGCAAAACTCGAATTTCTGCAGAAGTATTTTATTGCCAACATGTACCTTTTTGACCAGCTCAAGCTGCAGGACATTAAAGTCAGTGACAAAGAGGCATTCGACGCCTGGGAAAAGGCAAAGCGGGAGGATCCGCGCTTGCGCACGATTCCCGCGGACCAAGGGCTTGAGATGGCCAAAGGGCGGCTGGTGATGGCGGCTGCGATGGAAAAACAGCGTACGCTGCTCAAAGACCTCATGCAAAAATACCGCATCGAGACTAATAAAGATTTTGACATCGCCGAATATGTCAAGAAACGGCGCGACGAAGCCCGCCAAAAACGGCTACAGCAGTTGGAAGGGCAGAACCCTAACCAGCCGGCAGCAGGCGACAGCAAAAATCCAGCACAGCCGAATAAATGACCTATTTTTTGCTGAACAGGCGGTCATAAAGCTGTGGCCGGTGGTGGCGCAGCACGGCAATGAATTCACCATAGCGCAGCGAATGCCGGGCCAAGACCTCCTCTAAAAACTGCCGATTCGTCTGCGGCGGCCTTCCTTTGAGATAGTGCATCAGGCGGGCCGCAGCAAATTCGTGGATCACCTGGTCCACTAGGCTGGCATCGATCGCCTGCGGGCGCCGGCTGCAGGCTGATGCCAACACCATTACTAAAACGACAATGGCAACGGTGCTATTCCGGAGCTGCATAGATGCGTAGCCCTGCAAGCGCCGCTTCTGCGGGAAACGATTTTTTCAGCCGCTCCTGTGTGGCTTTAAGCGCTGCCCGCGGCGGTAGGTTATACTCCGTGCGGCGCAACAAAAAATCAAAAAGGACTGCGGTGCGCACGTCCTCAGGCATTTGCGGCGGTATAAACAGTATGGCACTATTTTTTCTGCCAGCGGCTGAAAGTAAAACCGGCAGCAGGCGGGTCTGGGACTCCGTAATACTGACCACCAGGTTTTCCGGTGCGATGTGGCAGGCAAAAAGTTCGTTTCCGGTGATCAGGAGAGTATCGCGGAAAAAATCCTGGGGCGTCTGGCACGGCTCTGCCGCAGCGAGCGGTTGTGAGAGGGTATAAAGCGCGGCGAGCTCCGCTACCGTCTTTTGCCACAAACTGGAACTGGTCGCAAGCAGCCGAGCCGGAGTGCGCTGCGCTCTTTTGCAATCTTCGCAGCGGGCAAAAAGTGGGGCCGCTTGCAGCACGACAGAGTCGGGAAAACGGGACGCCCAAAGCTGTGCATAGCCAAAAAGCCAGACTACCTCTCCCGGCATGAATTGCAACTTTTCCGGACTACTGCGCAACACAGTGAGCACAGTTCTCTTGCGCCGATCGGGTGCATAAACTAGAGCACGTTCATCGTCAGCAAAAATGAGCTGACCACTGCTGGCTGAAACCGGTGGCAGCGTAGGATATTCTTTCCCCAAAAGCCAGGCATCAGCGAGGCGGGCAAAGCTGGCGGCATCGCCCGGAGCCAGTACTTGTGCCCGATCACGGAAATGGCGCAAGAATAACCTTCGCTGCAGCGCCGAAAAAAGCGACCAAACTTGTTCCCTTTTGCGGAGCGCGCCAAAGTCCGCTGGCAGCTCAGGCAACACAAAACCCCAATCCAGAAAAACGAAGTCTTTGGGCAGCTCTGCCCACGCAGCGAAAAGCGCGCTCGTATCGCTTAACTTGCCA